>JAUWYM010000077.1 GCA_030615845.1 Thermoplasmatota archaeon
CAGGTGCATGGATACTTCTTGACAGCATCATTGCAGAGCTTATGAAAAGTAAAGGAGAAACTGAAGAGTCTATGCAGTCACGACATGCTACGTTGGAATAAGTATACGTAACATTTTTTTGTGCCTGTATAACCCATATATTTTTAAAATCAAGTTTCATCTACGCCTCTAACACGTAGGTGATCAAATGGCGAAAACTGTAACGTATACACGCCAGCCGATAGTTAGTGTTTTGGGTCATGTCGATCATGGAAAAACAACTCTTTTAGATTTTATTAGAGGAACCGCTGTCGCTTCGAGAGAATCCGGTGCGATAACGCAACATATCGGTGCAACAGAAGTACCAATCGATGCTATTTATAATGTCTGTGGAACCTTACTTTCCGGTAAAAAATTTTCACTACCTGGACTTTTATTTATTGACACGCCAGGTCATCATGCCTTTACCACATTAAGAGCACGAGGTGGATCACTTGCAGATCTCGCGGTACTTATCGTAGATGTTAATGAAGGATTCAGACCACAGACGCATGAATCCATAAACATTTTAAAACAATATAAAACGCCGTTTATTGTTGCGGCAAATAAAATCGATAAAATCTCAGGGTGGCAAAAAGGAGAAGGTGTTGCAAAGGCAAGAATCGGCAGTCAACGAGTTCCTACAAAGACCTTGTTTGAGGAAAAACTGTATGAACTTATTGGAATCATCTACGATAAAGGTTTCGAATCAGATACCTACTACAAGGTAAAGGATTTCCGTAAAACCCTTCCGATCATTCCTATTTCAGCAAAAACAGGAGAAGGAATCCCTGAACTATTGATGGTTCTAGTGGGTCTTGCACAACGATTTCTCGAAGAACAGTTGACAACAGAAACAGGTGCCGGAAAAGGAACAGTCCTTGAAGTCAAGGAAGACGTAGGATTGGGAACCACTGTTGATGCAATAATATACAGCGGGACCATTCGAAAAGAAGACATCCTTGTTTTTGGGACACAAGATGAACCACTGATCACAAAAATTAAAGCACTATTAAAGCCGAAACCACTTGATGAAATCCGAGATCCTCGGGAACGGTTTGATAATATCGATGAAATTCATGCAGCATGCGGCATCAAAATCTCTGCAACAAACCTCGACGATGTTGTCCCTGGTGCTCCCTTGAGAGTTGCTCGTGATGATATCGATGAACTAATTCGTGAAATCAAAGAGCAATCAAAGGTAAACATTGAACTCGATAAAGACGGGATTTTTATCAAAGCAGATACAATAGGTTCATTAGAAGCACTTGTAAAAGAATCTAGAGACCGAGGCATTCACATTCGAAAGGTAGAGATAGGGAATCTTTCAAAAAGAGATATTGTAGAAACAAACGCCATTGTAAATCCTCTGGAGAGAGTTATCTTCTCTTTTAATGTAAAGGTACTTCCTGAAGCAAAAGAAGAGCTTGCTGGTACTGATGTTACCCTTTTTGATGAAGACGTTATCTATACAATCATGGAAAACTATGACGTCTGGGTGGAAAAGAAAAAAGCAGAACTTGAACGAGAACGAAGGCAAGACTACATCCATCCTGGAATGATTAAGTTTCTCCCAGAATATGTTTTCCGTGTTAGTCATCCTGCAGTCATTGGAGTAAGAGTACTGGCTGGGAGGATAAAAGATGGTATTCGGCTCATGAGAGAAGATGGAAAAGTAATAGGTACAATTAAAGGTATACAATCTGAAAATAAACCAATTGAAGAAGCGATTCAGGGGCAGGAAGTCGCAATATCGGTAGAGGGCGTTACTGTTGGAAGACAAATCAAAGGAGAAGATATCTTATACACAGCTCTTCCTGAAAGCGATGCGAAAAAACTCAAAGAAATGGATGTATTAAATATCGACGAAAAAGACGTTTTAAATAAAATTATTGAAATAAAAAGAAAGGGGGACAAGTTTTGGGGGATGTAACCCTATAAAAACACATATAAGCGGCATCTAAATATGAGGTATCAGAAATGACAGGAATAAGAGAAATCAAAGAAGCTGAAACAAAAGCACTTCAGTCCATTGAAAAAGCAAAAACGGATGCTGAAAAAATAATAGAGAAAGCAAAAAAAAATGCGGAATCTGAAAGACAAAAAAGTATGGAATCTGCGCAAAAAAAGGTAAAGAAACTCTTACATCGAACAGAAGAAGAAACGGAAAAAGAAATTAAAAAAATAAAAAACAAGACAGAAAAAGAGATTTCTACAATGAATGATACAGCAAAGAAAAACATAGAAGATGCTGTGGAGTTAATCATTACGGAGATAGAAAAGGAGGAATAAACCATATTATTTCCAGCTCCAATGAAGAAAATCTCACTTGTTGTCCATCAGAACTATGTAGAAGACATCATAAAAACACTCCATGAAAACGGCATGATGGAGATCGTTGATATTTCTAAAGAGGAACCAGAGATACTAAAAGAAATTGAAAAAGCATCTATGCATCCTGACGCAGGGATTTGTACAAACTATGAACTCCGCCTTACAAGATTAATAGACATTTTAGATAAAATCAGAGTTAAACCAAAAGGCATAAAAGCATTACTTCACCCAGAGCTCCCAGAAATAAAAACCGTTGAAGACTCTGCTCTTGAAGAAATGTTTTCTCATACTGAAGGAGCCCTCGAAGAAATAGAAAAAAACATACTAGAAAACGATCAAAAACTCCAATATCTTGACGAAAGAAAACAAAAAATCAATCAAGACCTTGAACAAATTAATTACCTTAAAGATTTTGACATCGACCTCTCAGATGTCGGTGAATCAACATATGTTCTTATTAAAGCTGGTAAAACCTCAGACCTGGACGGTCTACAGTCAGAGATTGAAAAAATCGATAGAACAACATTATATTCAAAGCAATTCGGCAGCGGTAAAGAAATAGAATGGGCAGTCGTAATCGCAACGCACATCCTAGAAAAAGAAAAAATCGAAAAAATATGTCGTGAAAGATTAACAGAGTTTGACATAAAGGACCTATCAGGATATCCAAAAGACATCCTAAAATCACTAAAAAAAGAAATTGCAGACATAAAAAAAAGAAAAAAACAGATCATCACACATCTTCGCAAGTATGCTGGAAAAGAACTGCATGATTTACGTGCCTTAAAAGAAGAAATCCAACTAGAACGAGTAAGAAGAGAAATTCCCAAAAACTTTGCAAAAACAAATACCACTTATCTCATAAATGGTTGGGTAATAGAAAAAAATGAAGAAACATTAAAAGCATCAGTAGAAAACACTGCGAAGGGGTGCACACTATATAGCTCCCAAACACCCTCAGCCAACCCAGATAATCCACCGACATATCTTGAAACACCAAAATGGGCAGATGGGTTTAAAAGTCTCCTTGAAATGTTTGCAACACCAAAATATAACGAGTTGAATCCAACAATTATTATGGGTATTTTCTTTGTTTTCTTTTTTGGAATGATGCTTAGTGATGCAGGATACGGCAGTATTATCCTAGTACTAGCATTGTTTGGCTACATTAAACTTGGAAAGCATAGCGAAATGATTCGAAGTTGGTCATTCATGGGTATCTGGATGGGGCTTATCACAACAATTATAGGGTTTCTCACAAACAGTTTCTTCGGAGATTTCATTCCTCGTTTCATTTATGGCGACCCAAAGGCTCCATTATATAGCATCACAATTGCAGGGATTCATCTTCCCTTAGAACCTTTAAAAGACCCGCTCACCATCCTTTCAATAGCACTTATCTTCGGTCTCGTACATTTAAACGTCGGAATAATCCTTGGTCTTTATCAGGCATTCAAAAGAAAAGCATACAAATCAATGCTTACAGAACGTTTTTGTTTTGTTCCACTACAGATTGGCGGAGGACTTTTGATCGGACATTTCATACTTAACTGGGAGATATCTTCTATAGTGTTTTATGCAGCAGCAATAATGGTAATCATTGGCCTTATTTTACTCTTTATCAGCTCTGGCCCCATTGGATTTTTCGATATCACTGGCTATGTCGGAGACTGGCTCTCCTACGCACGGCTTCTGGCACTTGGACTTGCAACCGCAGGAATGGCACTTGCATTCAACGTTGTTTCACAACTCATACCAGATATGATTCCTCTTGTCGGGATAGTACTTCTTCCAATACTTCTCATCGTGTTACATACGGTAAACCTAGGGCTTCAGGCGCTGGGCGCAGCAGTTCATTCACTTAGACTCCAGTATGTAGAATTTTTCAATAGGTTTTATGAAGGAGGCGGACATGAATTTGCCCCTTTTAAAATGAAAAGAAAATATACGAAAATAGAAGAGAAAATAGACTAAAATAAAAAGGAGAAAAAAAACTATGTTAAAAAAGAGAAAAGCAGCAATGATGGTACTGCTCCTTGCAGCGATGTTTTTGTTTTCTGCAGGTGTAGTAAGTGCCCAAGAAGAAGGTGAACTTACTAAAAGTGAAAGCGATCAAAACAAAACACTGGTGATACTTGGTTGTGCACTCGCCATTGGTATTGCAGGGATATCTTCTGCAATTGGTCTTGCACTTGCAGGATCCTCAGCAATAGCAGTCACTGCAGAAAAACCAAACCTGTTTGGTAAATGTCTTGTGCTCCAAGTACTTCCCATGACGCAGTCCGTATATGGCCTACTCACTGCCATTCTTTTAATGATGGGAGCCGGTCTTCTCGGAGGCGGGGAAGGAGTTCTTGTCGGTTCACTTGCAGGTATGGGCGCAATCTGGATTGGGCTAGCGGTAGGACTTACTGGAATATCTGCAATTAATCAAGGTATGGTTGCATCAGCCTCAATCAGTGCCGTTGGTAGAAACCCAGATGTAGCGGCAAGAGGCATTATATTTACGGTTATGCCTGAAACCATCGCGATCTTTGGACTTCTTGTAGGAATACTTCTGATGACTGGACTTGGATTACTAGGTTAGAGAACTATGTCAGCAGAAAAAATCATTGAACAAATAAAGAAAGATTCGCAAAAAGAAATAAGTCAGATACTCAAAGACGCAGAAAAAGAAGCAAAACATATCATCGCCACTGCAAAAGAAGAAGCAAAAAAACAGGTAGATAAAATACTAGCAGACGGTAAAATTCAAAGTGAAAACATTGTAAAAATCCTGGTTTCAAAAGCAAATCAGGATGCGAAAAAAGAAATCATGAAGGCAAAAGAGAAAATAATTGATGAATGCTTTGTAAAAACACATCACAAGCTGTCAACACTTGATGAACAAAAATACAGAAACATGGTGACAAAACTTATGCAAGACGGCCGCACAAAAATTGGCAGAGACTGCACCGTGATCGCT
>JAUWYM010000114.1 GCA_030615845.1 Thermoplasmatota archaeon
TTTCGTTTGTATCTGTTCTTCTAGTTGTCTTATTCTTGATTCTTTTTCTTTTAATTGATCATCAAATTCATTAATTCTTTCATCTGAACTTGTTTCAAATACTAACAGATTCCTGACACCTTTCTTATAACCATCAATCAACTCTCTTTCCTGAATATGCCTATAAGACCTACTCAAATAACCTTCATGCCCTGCCATTGCTTCATAAACATCTTTCGGTACACCTGCAACTCCCATGTTAGAAATAAAGTATTTGCGTAAACAGTGGATATGATAACGATGTCTGTTCGTAGTAGGATCACGTTCAGTAAAACCTGCTTTATAGATTAAAGATTTCCATCGCATCCATGCGACATTATATCCATGTGGAAAAATAGTTCCATCCTTTCTATCTTTTTTACAGAGATTCCCAGTTTTTCTTATCGCAACATCTATGTAATGCTCTCTTTCTTTTAACCACTCTTCTAAAAACTCTACTGCTTCAGTAGATATGAATGTTGTCCTCGTTTCTCCATTTTTCGTTATTTCCCCTGGCAATCTCACGATAGCAGGTTTGCTTTTTAAGTCAATGTCTATTTCTTTTAATTTCAGGATCTCACTTATTCTCATGCCACTTGAACAAGCCATTAAAAACATTGCTTTATCATGTACCGTTCCATGTATCAGAATCTTTTTTAATTGTTCGTTTGTCGGTGTTGCATCAATCGTCATTGCTCGTTTTCCTTTCATGGGGTGATCTTCGTCTATTCTTCTTTTTATTTCTTTCCAGAATGTATGTTTAAATTCAACTCCGTTTCGTTCTAAGAATGTTTTGATGCAACTTAGTCTTGTAAATTTTGTAAGCGGTGGTCTTGTTAGTTGTGTATCCCAATAATTTTCTATATCTTGTTTGTAATTTCTGCCATTATCAAAATATGTTTCAGGATCGGCATTTACTGTTCTAAAATATTGATTGAGAAATGCTGTATAGTTTTTCTTGGTGTTTTTTGGTCTGTATCTTATAAATTGTTCTATCTTACTCAAATTTTCTGTTTTATCCATTTTAATCAACTTATCCTTATTTCAACTAAAATTCCACATATCCGCATATTTCATGTTCTAAATCAGTAACATCAAACTCTTTTTTGCTCGAGATAGTTTTTTGATTATGAAACATTCCACCTTGTTGTCCACATTCAGGGCAATACACATTATCTTCTGTATGTCTAAATTCTTGCCAGGAATATACTTTAAAATGTAGACCACAAGCTATACACTTAAAGATATGTTCAAAAACACCTTCTCTTTCAACTGGCACTCCTTTAAATCTTTCAAGTTCGCCTAATTTACTGATTGGTATCTCTTTTTTTGCAGACGGTTGCTTTCTACTAAAGTCAATTCCTTTATTCATTTTTTCACCGCACCTGTATAGTCGTCATATTATTTATACTTTTTCGGTTAATCAGTAAATAACCTTATTTATACCTTTTTTAGCATGCAACCATTCAAAAATTGTACAACCTAAACAAATAAAATTATATACCCCCTTATCATACCACTGACCCAGAGGGAGAGGCATGAAAGCCGCAGTTTTATATGGAAAGGAAGAGTTGAACATTGATTCTGATTTTGACGAGCCTATAATGAAGGAATCAGATGTTCTTATACAGTCAAAATACGCAGGATTATGCAGTACAGATCGCAGTCTCTATCGCGGTTTTGTACCGTTCAGACCACCGTTGATCTTAGGACATGAAATCGCAGGTGTAATTAAAGACATTGGGAAATCTGCTAAGGGTTTGGATATTGGTGATCACGTCATTATTCCTCCTGTTTATCCAGGATGTGAGGATGAAACCTGCAGCTCATGTAGAGAGGGACTGACAAACAGATGCAAAAAATCAGTGTTTATTGGTCATGGCGTACATGGTGGTGATGCAGAATTAATCGCTGTTCCATCAAGATACACATTTAAAATCAATGAGGATGTTCCTTTAGATGAGGCATGTATCATTCCAGATGCTGTCTCAACACCGTTTCATGCGTTAAAAAGTAGATCCATCCCTACACATATACTACAGCACACATCAAACCATAATAAGTTATTTGAACGTATGAACCATTGGCTACAAGGAAAGAACGTCGTTATCTTTGGTGTTGGAGGTGTTGGAGGTCCAGCCGTTAATCTTGCTGCACGATATTTCCAAGCTAAACGTGTTGTTGCTGTAGATATTTTTGACAAAAAACTCGAGTTCGCTAAAAAACTTGGTGCGACCCATACGATAAATTCCCAAGCATATTATGAAGAGAATAGTATCGTAATAAACAAACTCACTGGCAGGGATAAAGCAAAGGTAGTATCAGAATTAGCAAAACACATCACTTCTCACTTAGCAGAAGACAAATACCAGGTTGATTTAGTTGTTGACTGCTCCGGCGTTCCTGATACATTTCCAGTAGCAGTTGAAACAGCAAGTAAAAACCGAACCATTATCCAAGTTGGATGGCCTCCAAAACCTGTCAGTGAGTTCTTGAACCAAAAAATCATGGACAAATATCTGACAATCAATGGAGCATGGGCATGCCCCATGAATGAGATGAAGGAAATCGTACAAGCAGTAGAAAACAAAATAGTTGATTTGAATTTACTAGTAACCAACAAAGAATATACATTGAACAGATTAGAAAACGCGATACATGACCTCGAAGCAGGTAAAATCCTTGGCAGAGCAACCATTTCTATTACATGATTATAGGAGATAATATTATGAAATACAAAACAATAATTGTAGAAGAAAAAGATATGATTGGTAGAATTACATTTAATAAACCACCATTAAACATCCTCAACATTGAGATGATGCAGGAAATCAACCATGCATTAAAGGCTTTTCAGAAACAATCATTGAAGGTTCTCATATTTAATGCAACCGGTAAGGCATTCTCAGCAGGTGTTGATGTATCAGAGCATACAAAAGAAAAAGTCAAAGATATGATCCAAGCCTTCCATGACATCTTTACCAACCTATACAAGATTAAAGCGCCCACCGTTGCACTCGTCAATGGAGCCGCACTTGGAGGAGGATGTGAAGTTGCAACATTCTGCGACATGGTAATTGCATCAGAGAAATCCAAATTTGGACAACCAGAAATCAAAGTCGGTGTACTTCCACCTGTAGCCGCTGCTATTTTTCCAAAGCTTATATGGAGCAAAAAGGCACTTGAGCTCATACTGACAGGGGAAACGATAAGTGCAAATGAGGCAAAAGAACTTGGCCTTGTCAATCATATTTTTCCAGTTGAGAATTTTGAATCTGAAGCCGACAACTTCATCACAGAGAAACTAGCCAGCAACAGCGCAATCGTTCTTCAGCTGACAAAAAGAGCATTTATAGAGGGTGCTACAAAGAACTATTCAGAGTCAATCAAAAAAATTGAAGACATCTACCTAAATGAACTTATGAAAACAAATGATGCAAATGAAGGACTCGCCGCGTTTTTAGAAAGACGGCAACCTATCTGGAAGAATGAATAAATTAATCATTTACCTGTAAATGTTGGCCTTCGTCTCATTACCACAGAGTTTAAGCCTTCTAAGGCATCCTGAGTTGAAAATATCTCTAAAAGATGACTAAGCTCAAGTTCTAATCCATCATTTAAATTAAGGTGACTACCTTCATCTATAATCTGATTTGCAAGTTTTATTGCAATTGGAGCTTTGTATGATATTGTCTTCGAAATCTTTTTTCCAAGTTCGTTTAACTCTCCCCCACCAGACAAGACATCTTGAAGATTATTGTCCGAGAAATACTCCTTGATTTTTTCAAACTCTTCTGGTAGTTTAACCATCTGTTTACCTGATTTCTTTAAAAGTTTTCCAGTGTTAACAAGCTCTGATATTTTACTGTCTATCTCCTCAGGTGACACAACATACTCAACTAACCCTATTGATTGAGCGTTTTCCGCGTCAAGAATCTTACCCGTAAATATCAAATATTTTGCTAATTCCTTTCCAATATATTGTGTGGTTCTCTGAGTACCACCAAGTCCAGGATAGATGCCAATTCCGGTCTCAGGAAAACCAATACTACCCTTTTTAGTAGCAATTATTATATCTGCAGCAAGTGCAATCTCGGCACCACCACCTAATGCTAGGCCATCAAGCTTTGCTATAACTGGTTTCTCAGATGCATCGATCTTATTGAGAACAGTATGGCCATACCTTGTGAACCGGCAGATATCATCAATCTTGTTTTCTTTTATCTTTTTGATGAAGTATTGTATATCTGCACCTGCTATAAAC
>JAUWYM010000132.1 GCA_030615845.1 Thermoplasmatota archaeon
AAATGGCTGAGGATGGGGCTGATTTTCTTGAAAAAATCGACAGCTTTAATCCTGATCTGGTTACTCTTGATGTGATGATGCCAGGTTTGACAACAAATGAGATACTTGAGAAACTAAAGGAAAAGAAAAGTAACCCTAAGATCATATTGCTGACAGTGGTAAGGTATTCTGATGAAGAAAGAGAGAAAATGTTGAAAACAAACAACATAGTTGGATACATAAAGAAACCATTTGAGCTTGATGATCTTATCGGTTCTATTAAAAAACATGCATAGCTTTTATTACAATTCTTTGTTTTGGTTTTTTGTGGAGGATAAAAAAGAGAAATCAAACGAACAAGTATGGATTGTTCATTTCCATTCATGTCCCTTTCCGCCTCTTTTAATCAATATTTCACCACAACTAGAACATATAATATTGCCGTCTCCTCGCTCCCTAACAGTATCTTCATTTCCTTTACCAGAAAAAGGTAAACGCCAGCCACATTTTTTACATTTAATGTGAATCATACATTATTTCCCATTTACACACAATTTCATAACAGTTATGTTCAAATACTATTTCCGTTTTTTTAATAAATACTTTGCATCTTTATCAAGATCTAAGAAAAAATCTGCAACCTCCTTAAGCTTATGAGATGTAGTTTTACCAAAGGCTACTACCTCTGCCCTGCAACCCAAGCTTTTTGCATGTTCTAACAAGTCGGAGAAATCCCCATCTCCACTTACCAATACAATTGTATCTAGTTTTGGCGCTAGCCTCATCACATCCATAGCTATTCCTACATCCCAATCTCCTTTTTTAGCTCCGCCATAGAAAACTTGCAGATCCTTTGATTTTACTTCAAAACCCATCTCAGACAATACATTATAAAACGTGATCTCATCCTTCACATCTGCTTTTATAACATATGCTACGGCTCTGATGAGCTTCCTACCTGCGATAGCTTCTTTTAAGATTGTCTTGAAATTTGCTTTACTGCCGTGTAACTGCCTTGCAGAATAGTACATGTTTTGTGTGTCTACAAACACGCCGATTCTCTGATCTATCTGTTGTGATTTTGTCATATATTTATCTAATAACATGTTTTTCTTTAAAAAACCAATCCCACACCAACATGATTTGGGGGGGATAGAAAGCATAGAGAAAGGATTTATTTTTGTGGGATTTAATGGATAATAAGACGTAGATAATCTTTTATTGCCATTTCCTTTTTTAGATATTGGTAGCCAGGGCTGTTCTGTAAAGAAGAAAATTAGAGAGGGAAGTTAGTAATGAGGTCATTAACAAAATTTCTATTAATAATCATTGACGAACTTTTGATTGGTTGTTTTTTGATTTTTCTATTATACCATTTTGGTGTGGATATTTGGGTGTTTGGGGTGGTAATTGTGATTCTTGCTGCTTTAATCACATTTATAGCGTATATTTTTTTACCTCACCTTAAGAAACCAGTTACGGGTGCTGAAGGGATGGTTGGAATGACTGGAGTAGTAGTGGAAACATTGAATCCAGAAGGTATGGTGAGAATAAGAGGAGAACTTTGGAGTGCAGAATCTACTGATAACATGATCGATAGAGGAGAAAAAATTGTGGTGGAAAAAGTAAATGGCTTGAACCTACTAGTTAAGAAACTAAAAAAAGATAATTAGTTTCTACCAGGAAAACCAATTCTAAGATGGAGAATAAAAAGATGTTGAAAAATCCTAACTACCAGCAAATTAATTGCATTTATATAGCATAAGCTAATGCTTCATCACTAGTTATCTCTTTAATTCGCCCTTCATCTACCCATTTATCGAATAGATGCTTCTGAATAGGAAATTCAAAACACTTCTTACTTGTGTACATCATTAAAGCGTAGACGTCTTTGTTTTTCCCGCTATCAAACCCGTACATCACTGCGAATGCTATCTTGCGGTCATTATTTAATTTTAATTCATAGTAACTGCCTACTTTTATTTTTGGCTTTAACATCAAATAGTCCTCCCTCTAATTTTAGATTTCATAATAATGGTTTTTTTTTAAAAATATATTAGCCGAAGATTAACTAAAGCATACCTAGAAATTCTTTCCACTGCGTCGCTACTAATGTTTCAGTCGTTGAATGTCCGTAAGCACGGATGATCATGGCTGCTTTCTCAACTTGCTCAGGGTCATCTGATTCCACAATATCAACGACATCGAAGCGACCCATAGTTGCAAAACTATCCTTCCAGACAACGCCAGGGCACTCACTTTTGATTTTTCCAGATACTGTATGGGCCAATTGTTTAAGGTCTCTTGGATCAGCAAATGCATCAGGGGAAAACCGACTCAGAATTACATATGTTGCCATATCTCACCTCCCAATTTACATTATATGTATTTTTGTTAATAAAGCTATGGTTGATGGAGGATAAAAAGATGGTGAAAAACGTGATTTTTGCATTGGGAGTAGAAGGTATTAAACGAAAAAAACATATACTTCAGAGGAAGAAAAAAATGAAGCGTTATCTCAAACTTATTAGACCATACGGGATGCTGTTTTTAGGTTTCACCCCTGTTTTTGGTGCGATTGCTAACGGTGAATTTTCATTTTCACATCTAACAATATTACTTGTAATAGGTCTACTAGCCCATATCTTCACATTTGTCCAAAATGATTATTATGATGTTGAGATAGACCGCAAATCAAAATATGTATCAAACCGCCCTCTTGTTACTGGAAGTATTTCTCAAAAAACAGCCATTGTCATATTTTTATCTTCTTTTATACTCGTTCTAATACTTGCGATCGTATTCTTTTTTACATTCTATTCTTTTGTAGTGTTATTACTATCATTTCTATTTATAACATTGTATAATAAATATAGTAAACACTTTTTTGGCATGGAATACATACTCGGTGCAGGAGTTTTCACCTACGGAATATTTGGAGCATTAACTGTTTCCAACAACGTCTCGTACTTAGCAATATTGATTTCAGCAGTGGGACTCATGCAATGGTTATTCAGTGTCGGCATATCAGCAAATTTAAAGGATGTGGAATTTGATTCCAAACTAGGCATTAGAACAACACCTATAGTGTTTGGGGTACGTGTATCAGATGAAAGATTAATGATACCTGCATTATTCAGTTTATACGCTTTTGTCTTAAAATTTATACATATTCTGATTGCTTCATTACCGTTCTTCTTAGGATATACCTCAATATTTATCTATGGCCTTCCAATCCCAGGGATTTGTTTTCTAATCATATCAATAGTACTGCTTTATCTGACTTTGAAGATTCTATCAATGCCTATGACAGAAAGAGATAAAATGCTTATATACGTAGGAGTACAAGAAGGACTTGCGCTTCTTTTAACCCCTATTGCTCTAATGAGTTATCTAACAGAAAACATATCGATACTTGCAACATTTTTATTAATATTGCTATTCATATTTTGCCCTCTTTTTTGTTTTAGGATGCTTTTCGGTAAAAGAATGATACCTCTAGAATAAAATTATTTACTAAACAGCTCCTTAAAATAGACATATAGATAGCGTCTTATCAGTTTCCACCTGTATTCATGGATACTTAGCCTTCCATGTAATATGCCTAGTGCCATATCTGCAAATTTTTCATCTCTACTTGCAAGTTCTACAAATTTTTCGTTTTCTTTTGTCCATCGTTTAGCGGAGCGCAAAAGTAGTTTTATGTCCTTACCAAAATCGTCTTTCCATCTTTTTTGGTACGTAGATAAAAATCTTTCACTGTACTCATCAGCGTTGAAGGCATCTGCTATAACCCCCGCTGCAATCTCACCAGAGGCCATGGCATAATAAATGCCCTCACCACTCACTGGATTTATC
>JAUWYM010000094.1 GCA_030615845.1 Thermoplasmatota archaeon
CTGATATCTTCAGCATATGTTATATTTTTCTCCGATGAGGAAAACAACAAGGAAGAAGACAATGAGCTTCCTACGATTGACGAAATCACTGGTAATAAACCTGGTACGGCAGGGAAAATAATTATCATCTCGGTAACGTTCTCAGATAACATTGGTGTTACCAATGCAACACTGTATTACAAGGCAGCGAGTGCCAGTGATTGGAGTGCCAAGTCTATCTTAACTGGAAGTGCTGAGATTGCTATTCCGCCAGAACCTATAGAAAACTGGTATTATTATGTGACAGTTGATGACGCAGCGGGCAATGGACCCATTGGTGATCCTTCAACGGATGGCAGTATCTTTTATACCATTACTGTCTCTGATAACGATCAAGACTTCGTTCATCAAGTCTTTTTAGAAGAAGGTACCGCGACGTGGTGTTTGAATTGCCCCTTAATTTCCGATATCCTCTATGAACTCTATGATTCAGATGATCCCGACTTTTATTATGTGAGCATGGTTGAAGATATGAACGAGAAAGCCAATGAACGGTTATACGACGACTATAACATCTATGGCTTTCCAACGGTTTTCTTTGATGGCGGATATGAAACATGTTGTGTGGATGTTGAGCCGAGAGACCAAGATAAAACTCTCTTTAAAGAAAAGATAGCAAGAGTTTCCTCTCGGGACGTACCACAAGTGTCTTTAAGCATGGAAGCGGCGTGGAATGAGAATACGTCAGAGTTAACGACTATGGTGACCGTGGAAAACCAAGTAGAAACCTCCTACAAGGGTCGGCTGAAAATCTATATCACGGAGATTATCAGTCGATGGTCTGATTGGAATGGCAACCCATTCCATTTTGCATTTTTAGATTATGCAATGGATAAAAGTGTAGAAATTAAAGAGAACAACGTTACCTCATTCTCTACGACGTGGGACGCCAGCAGCTCAGAGTACGAAGATATTTATCCGCAAAACCTCTGGATCGTCGCCGTGCTTTTTAACGCAGAGTCAGTACAAAAATATTCTGATCCATCGCAAAATGAATATTCCTTCGATGCGCATTTTGCAGATGCCGTCACAGCCACCAGGGTTTTAGAAGGAACGCTTCCACCGAGTATAGGCATTAGCTCTCCCAAACAAGGGATGTTGTATCTCTTCGACAGAGAACGGCGAAAAACCTTACTAGGGACCACTCTAATAATTGGAAAAACAACCATCAAGACCACTGTATACGCTGAAGCAGAGGTAGAAAAAGTGGAATTCACAATCAAAGGAGCATTCAGAGAAATAACGGAGACCGTCCACGAAGAACCCTATGAATGGACGTGGCATAAATTTTCCTTTGGCAGATACATCATCACCGTTAAACTATATGATAAAGACGGGAGAACAGCAACTGATAGCATTGATGTCATCGCATTTATGCTATAAGAACATTAATTCTCATGTTTTGAAACAAAGAGCTTTTTACTGTTCATAGTTGCCACTGCATTCCTCGCTAGCACCAGGAGAAAAGGATATATCCCTAGTCGAAGGCTACGGCAAACTCTTTCTATGGTATAGGAGGTTGAATAGAAGCCAGCATACATTCTTCTCACACCCTGGAGGAGCTCATCTGGCGTCATCTGTTTTGGTTGAAAGACGACGTTTTTTAGGGTATACTTTGCCCAATCCTTCGTCAGTATCCTTCCTTCTCTCTTAAGCCTATTAAAGATGGGTGTACCTGGAAATGGTGTTAATATGCAGAAATCTGCGACATCAATTTTTAACTCCTTTATCGTCTTAAGGGTATCATCAAATGCATTATGTATGTCTGTATCAAATCCAAATATGAAACAGCCAATCACCGCCATTTTATTGTCATGGATATTTTTTACCGCCTGGAAATACTCATCAACCTTGTTTGTTTTCTTACCGATTTCATCGATGGTTTTCTGAGAAACAGATTCAAATCCAATAAGCCACGCCACACATCCTGCTTCCTTTGAAAGTCTGACAAATTCTTCATCATTTGCCAGTACATCTGCATTTCCATTGCAGAGAATTTTTTTATGCAGTCCTTTCATCTTTTTAAAAAGAGTTTTACTGTATTTGGGATGTATAGTAAGGGAGTTATCATAAAACATTATGGTTTTTTGCGGTATGGCTTTTATTTCAGCTATCACATCATCAACAGGTCTTGTATAATAGTGAGATCCACCAGGAATGTTTGTCTCAGGGCAAAACTCACATTTATAGGGACATCCTCTTGTAGCTTCAATAGCTCCTGTGATAACAAAACCCGGGAGTTTGATGTTTGTTGGTGGAATATGAACTGATTCATTATATCTTATTGGATCATAAACTGGTTTTAATTTGTTTTTTTCAAGATCTTCTAATAATTTGAGCCAGTTAAGCTCTCCTCGCCCCAAAAGAACACTATCCGCATGCTTTATTGCCTCATTTGGAAGTGCTGCAGGGTGAAGACCGCTAAGAACTACGGTAATTCCCTTTTTACGAAATCTATCAGCAATTTCATACGCTCTTTGTGCTGTTGACGTTGTAAAATTGATATTGACAAGATCGTAAGGTTCTTCAAAATTGATTTTTGAATATCTCTCATTTACTACAGTAACATCATGTTTTTTTGGAGTAATTGCTGCTATTTGACGAGCATAAAGTGTTGGAAGGATAGAAAACATGGTAAGTAGTGTTTTATCAAAGAATTTGTATGAATCATCTCCCATCCACACGTTTTCTATAATTAAGATTTTCATTATCTCTGTTTCACTATTAGAGACACATATTTAAGCCATCGTATATATCTCAAATGTTGAAAAAGCTATGAATCCTTTCTATAACCCAATTTTCCTCTCAAAAATTGCGAAAGCCTATTTGTTTGATATACAGAGACTTAAAAAAATAAGCGATGTTAAATTAAAAAGATATCAAGATCATCAATTAAAGAAAATGGTACGATTTGCATATACAGTCCCGCTGTATCATGACAAATACAAAAAAGCAAGAGTTCATCCTAACGATATTTCTGTAATAAAGGATCTCAGAAAACTACCACTTATCTCTAAGGAGGATATTAAACAGTATTATCCTGATGGAATTATATCGTCAAAAACTTCAAGAGAGCAATTGGTTGAGATAGCAACTTCTGGGACAACAGGGAAATCACTGTCGATTTATGTTGACATGTTTGACATAGTTACGGGTCTTTTTGGATATCTACGAACAATTAGAGAATATGAGATTAACTGGAGGAAACATAGACTTACCATCATTGGTGATTTTGCTTCTCATACAGCAGAAAGCGGCTATGTAACAAAGGGATTACAGCCACGGCTTCCGTTCGATTTTCTTTTTAGAAATATCCAATGGCTTGACACAAATGACGAGCCAAAAAAAATAATTAAGAAAATCAATCGTTTTAACCCTGATTTTATCGGTGGATATGTTGGAATGCTTGGACATCTTGCGCTTCTCAAAGAAAAAGGATTTGGCAAAAACATCTCTCCAAAATACATTGCAGCAACAGGTGCAGTTCTTGATAAAACCCTTAAGGAATTTATTGAAACAACATTTGACGCACATCTCTTTGAGGTTTATGGTGCGACAGAAACAGGACCCATTGCTTTTGAATGTAAGCAAGGTGGTTATCATATCATGTCTGATCTGTTGTATCTCGAGTTTCTTAAAGATGATATGCCAGTAAATTCTGGAGAAGCAGGGAAATTAGTTGTAACTAAGTTATTTGGCCGGGGAACACCGATTATCAGGTATGATGCGATTAATGATATTGTTTCTCCACGTTATGAAAAATGCAATTGCGATATATCTGGAGAGATGATACAAAAGATTTTTGGAAGGGATGATTTATCTCTTTTGCTTCCTGGTGGTCGGGTATTGCTTCCCTCTTCTTTTTCAGAGATTTACAGTAGGGTGTTATATGGATTAAAAACCAATAAACTCAAGGATACGCGAATTATTCAACACAATTTAACAAAAATTGAGATACAAATTGTCATTGATGATAAAACAAGAGGCGTTGGTCCTTCTGTTGAAGAGATATTTTCGTTAATAAGAAAAGGATTTCACGAGAAAGTTGGTCCTGAAGTAGAAATTTTTGTAAAGGAGGTAAAAAAGGTAAGTAAAGGAGGTCCTCGGATTATTTCAAAGGTTGATAAAAGCAAATTTAGAATCAAAGAGTATGTTTAAATTTTTATGACAAAGTGACCGAAACATTTTTAACAGGTGAACTACTAATATATTAACAGACGTTAAGCGAGGGAATAGTATGAAAGTAATTCTATGTCTTGATGGAGTTTGTATTCCTCCAAAATGCCCTGTTGTTGACATACAGGATGATAAAGTCATCATTGGCGAAAAAGATAACGTATGTACATTAACAAAAGAGCAATTCAACATATTAAAAGAAAAAATAAAAAACAATGAAATCTAACGGAAGGGTTGTTATCCTTCCAAATATTTCTTTTAATTTCTTTACTTATTTGGATCATAACCTTCTATATTTTGATTGTAGAGATCAATTCCGTCATAGATTATTTTTGTCAAAAGTTCTTTTCTTTCCTTATCTGTGTTTAAATTGAGAGTTCCATAAATAGTAGCATAATATGGTTTTATAAAACCATGATCATATCCAAGAGTTATTATTGTAAACTGTGGAACACCTCCAATATGATCTTTATCATAGATATACCGAGATTCCCTTTGTTCAGCTGTTGCATGATCTATATTGATATGTACAAAAGTAATATTTGAACTATCAATTGGTA
>JAUWYM010000126.1 GCA_030615845.1 Thermoplasmatota archaeon
AAAAAAAATGTTGAAGAAAGCGCAGATCTTGTTTTGAAAAAATTGGAAAAATTAGGATTTATTTAAAGGTGATGAAAGTGAAGCTTGATGAACATATTAACTATATTGTATCTGGACTGGAGCGTTCAGGAACATCAATGATGATGCAGATACTACGTGCAGGCGGTGTGCCAACCGCGTTTGATGACTTGCGAAAAGCAGATGAAAACAACCCGAAAGGCTACTATGAGCTTGAAGGTGGCAAAATCATAAATAAACTTATAGATAAAGCATTTCCCATGGAGACATATAAGGGTAGATTCATCAAGATAACATCATTTGGTCTTACGTTTCTTCCACAGGGAAGCTATAAAGTTATTTATATGGAAAGAAATCTTGAAGAGGTGCTTGATTCTATGGAGAAGATGGCGAAAATAAACGATGAGAATCGTGAGGAGATAAAAGAAAGCTTCAAAAAATTAAATGATAAGGTGAAAAGAGATATTCAGAGTCGGGAAGATGTTGATGTCTTATTTGTTAGTTATAATGAGATCCTTGCTTGTCCTGAAGAGAGTATCAAGAGAGTTTGTGATTTTATTGTGTTACCTGATACTACTGTAAAAGAGATGGTAGACGCAGTTGATAAACGACTGTACAGGCAGAGACGGTAATTTTTATATCTGATATGCTGAAAATATACCTGTCTGTTTTTGCCAAACCTCGATTATGTTTTAAAAAGAAATGAATATGGTGTAAAACTGTCCGTTCTAGAGTAAATTTTAGTCAGTAAATTTGAGATATTTCCAAAACTTTATATAGTATCAATTGATACTAGTATCAGATGATACTATGTTAGATGAGATATATCCTAAATCTATAAGATTGTTATTTACGAACAGGGAAAGTGAACTAAAACAATTACACTTCTTTAAGAATGAGTTATTGGCTGGACGGCAGAAGAATATATGCATACTGGCACCAAGACGGTATGGCAAGAGCATGCTTATAAAAGAATTTATTTTAAAAAATATAAAAGATAAAAATGTGTTATTGTCCTATATAAATCTTGAGCCGATAGTCACAACTCCATATGATTTTGCCATAAAATTTGTGGGAACAATAAACTATCAACTCTTCGGGGAAAAACAAGAGTATTTGGAATATCTCACGAGGGATGCCCTCATCACAAAGAATGTCCCCCCCACATTAAAAAATCATCTAAACATGATGTATAATGAGCTTGAAAAAGCATTACCTAATCCATCTCACTTACTCACACTTGCATTTTCTTATCCATATCAGATTGCAAAAACCCTTGATAAAAAAATGATGCTGTCTTTAGATGAATTCCAAGAGATTATAGCGCTTCGTAAGCAGAAAGGTGTTGGAAACCCTTTAAGTCTATTTAGAGAATATTTCTCAACAGACAATGTTTCATATATCCTTGCAGGTTCAATTGTTAGCATTCTCGAATCTATCTTTTCAGATGCAAGCTCTCCTTTGTTTGCTCAAGCAGAAAAGATGTATCTAAAACCATTTACCCGTGAGGCAACAGCAGAACTAGTGGATAAAAGCCTGGCGGTAAAAAACCATGCAATCCGGAGTATGATTTACAAATATTCAGCAGGCCACCCTTTTTATATATATCATATTACAAAGAGAATACAAATGCTTCATGAACTGCAAGGACTAAAAATAACACCTGAACTCGTGAAAACAGCTTTTATTATTGAAACTATTAGTGTGGAGGGCAAGATATATGATTTATGTGATTACATGTATAGGATTTCTCTTTCTAAAGCAAGATATTATGCTCCACTAAAATCTATTTTAAATATGCTGACTGTTGAAGAGGGGTTGAATCAGTCTAAAGTTGCTAGAAAACTGAGACTGAGTCAAGGTGCAGCAAAGGAATATTTGAATGAGCTAGTAAAGCTGGGTCTTATCGCGGAATCAGAGAAGAAGTACTACTACCAGGATTCGGTATTGAAATATTGGGTGGCATATGTTCAAAAAGGATTGGAGCTGGGGGGATTTCCAAGTAAAAAAGATATGATGGCGTTTGTTAAGGAGCTTGATGAAAAGTTTCAGAAAGCTTCAAGTGAACTTGGAAAAGCAAAGGAATATGAATTCAAAGTAAAATTAGAGGGAAAATATGGTTTGGTTTTAAAGCGATATGTTAGCTCTGATGGTCAGATCGAGTTGGATCTTGTTGGTGAGAAAGAAGGTGTAGTGTATATTTTTGAGATTAAATGGAGAAATAGACCTGTTAGCGTTAAAGATGTTCTTGGTTTTGCTGGTATGGTAGAACAGAGTAGTTTTGCAGCACGTAAGAAGAAGTTGTTTGTTATTTCAAAAAGCGGATTTGGCCGTAAAGCACTTATGATGGCAAAGAAACACAAGATTACCTGCCTTAACAGAAATATAGACAAGATAGATTAGTAAAAAGATGATGATAAACGATATGATAATTCAGCTAAAATACTTGCATTTGTTTCGCTGAAAATATATCTGTC
Organism: Thermoplasmatota archaeon; assembly: GCA_030615845.1. GTDB lineage: Archaea > Thermoplasmatota > E2 > DHVEG-1 > DHVEG-1 > JAUWYM01. The sequence goes on from JAUWYM010000126.1 coordinate 2,496, forward strand.
TGTTTTTGCCAAACCTCGATTATGTTTTAAAAAGAAATGAATATGGTGTAAAACTTTCCACTCTAGAGTAACTCTTTTCACAGTATTTTTTACTTTGTAATGGAAAGTTAGCCCATTTTTGTTGATTAATGCCCTACAGATCAGGAAGTTTGAAGCTTTCAACAAATCTTTTGAACATAGGTTTCATAAGGCAGTTTTAAATATAGAATAAATATAAAAATAGAAACCATATAATATTTGGATGAGAACATGCAATGTCCAAATTGTAATGGAAAAAACGTCATAAGATATGGAAGTCAATGTAGCAAACAAATGTATTATTGCAAGGAATGTAAAAAGAAATTCATGGAAAAAACATTAAAAAACAAAAGCTACAGCCCACAACTGATTACAAGTGCAATCACGTATTATAATCTTGGAAACACACTTGAAGAGTCTATAAAACTTGTCAACAAACAATTCAAAGTAAAAGTCTCAAAAACCGCTCTTCACTACTGGATTAAAGAATTCTCCGACATATGTACCTACAAAAAACTACGATCAAAGATAGTAAAAAAATATGATGGAGATATTATTTTTGAATACGGCTTTGAACACAGCGGATTAACATACAATTTTATGTATCACCTGCCAAAAGTAGAGATGCTCTGCAGCAAGTACCCATCGCTCATAAAATACCTAAAAGAGATGAAAAAACGATGCCCAAGTGACATCTTTCAAAACAGCAGACGATGCTCCCAACTGAAAAGCCAAGTTGTCATCAAAAAAGAAGGCATCTACAATCATGCATGTAAACTCGCAGGATTTGCATTAACTTCATGTACAAAAAACAACAAACGACACAACACTGTTGAAAATTTCATGCTCATCAACGATTCAAGTACGATTGCTTGTGAAGTACCGGTCTGGTTTTGGGACAAAAACCAAAATTTTGGTGTTTGCGGACACATTGACATATTACAAGTAAGACAAGGCAGGATCTACATACTTGATTACAAACCCTTAGCACATAAAGAATCTGAAGAAAAAGTTGCCTCTCAACTGTATCAATATGCCTCAGGTCTATGCTTTAGAACAAAAATACCACTACCGATGTTTCGATGTGCCTGGTTTGACGAAAACATGTATTATGAATTTAATCCCATGGATTCTAAGATAAATATGACAAGATAGCTAGTGAAACGTAATTATTCCTAAAAAAGATATCTGCTATTGTTATAAAAAATGTCCATCATCTGCATTTTAGAAAATATTTCAATGTGTATCAACTAAATATTGGAAATGTTTTTTGACCACAGCTGACTATTTCTGAAAATGATTTTGTTGTTGTCACCAACTAGACTTTTGAACATCGTACCAACTAGATCCTGGAACTCGTACCAACTGGATTTTGAAAAGGCTACCAACTATATTTTGAACATTGTACCAACTAGATTTTGAATTCAAAGC
>JAUWYM010000195.1 GCA_030615845.1 Thermoplasmatota archaeon
CGAGAACGAGAGGCATTTAGGAAACAGAGGAGGAAAAAACCTCGGGAGGGGGAGGCGCAGTAATGGTTCTGATGATGCTGAAAGATGAAACGATATGTGCCAACTGGAAAGTTTTTTTAGAGACACATTATAAGTCAGACATTGAAACGATTGCACTGGAGTATCCATCGAAGCAGACCTTAACTATCGATTTTGTTTTGTTAGACAAAGTAGATTCATCATTGGCGGATCTTTTAATCGATCAACCTTTTAAAGCATTATATAATGCACGTGAAGCAATCAAAGAAATGGACACATCTATTGATGAAAAACTGAATTTAGAGATACGAATTGCAAATCTCAATGAAATGTATCCATGTATCCCACCGAATAAGTTAAGGGCGAAACATTCAGGTAATATGTTGTCTATCGAGGGTTTTGTAAGAAAAGCAACAAGCCCAGCGCAAAAAATGATGGTGGGTGCATTTCAATGTAATAAATGCGGAGCTGTCATCAGGGTAGAACAAGATGAGATGCTGTTAAAAGAGCCAAGTGAATGTTACGAGGATCAAGGTGGTTGTGGCCGTGTGTCTTCGTTTAAACTTTTGACAGATCTTTCAACCCTTAAAGATTGGCAGAAGATACGTATTCAAGAGCCACCTGAAGATGTTAAATTAGGTAATCAGCCGGAAAAAATCGATAGTTATGTTTTAGATGAATTGGTTCAGGTGGTAATCCCTGGAGATAGAGTGATATTTACTGGTGTGTTGTTAATACTGCCTAAACGAATAGCTGGTCAGACATCTACAGTGTTCAATAAATATTTTGATGTAAACCACATAACTGTCAAGCAGACAGCATATACGTCTATTGATGTTTCTGATGACGAAAAACAACAGATTATAAACTACTCAAAATCACCTAGATTACATGAAATGTTACGTAATAGCATAGCCCCTTCGGTCTATGGCTATGAAAATCTGAAAAATACGTTAGTGGTGCAATTATTCGGTTCGGATACTTTCACTCATATGGATGGTACATTTAGACGTGGAGACTCTCACGTTTTAATTGTCGGTGATCCCGGAACTGCAAAATCTGTCTTTTTAGAGGCGACCTATTTGTTGGCACCCCGTGGTATTTTTATAGAGGGGCCACAAGCAACAGGAGCTGGTTTAACAACTGTCGCAGTTAAAGATGATTTTGGCGAAGGACAATGGACAATCGAAGCCGGTGCATTGCCACAAGCAGATCTAGGGATGGCGTGTATAGATGAATTTGAAAAAATGGATCCAAACGATAGAGCTAAAATCCATCGTGCGATGGAGCAACAAAAAGTAACGGCGACAAAAGCTGGGCTAAATGTAACTCTTAATGCCAGATGTTCGATATTGGCTGCTGCCAACCCAAAAGATCAAAGTTTTACTGAATATGAGCCAATAGCACCACAAATAGATCTGCCACCAACTATCCTCTCTCGTTTTGATTATATTTTCACACTTGTTGATAAACCCAATGCTGAAAAGGACATGAAACTTGCAAAGCACATAATATCGTCACGAATTGACCCGAAATCAGTTGCGCCAGAGATATCCCCAGATATGTTCAAAAAATACATTGCATATGCAAAAGACAAACATCACCCAATTATAACTGAGGAAATTAAAGAAAAAACCGCAGAATACTATAAAGAGTTGAGGCAAAAATACTCAAAAGAAGATGAGAACCTAGCAGAAACCATTACTCCAAGACAGTTGGAGACAATATTACGTAGTGCTGGAGCAAATGCTAGGTTGTTTTTAAGAGATAAAATATTGTTGGAAGATGTGGAATATGCTGTTAAATTGATGGACGGCGCTTATGCGTCTAGAGGGCTGTGTCAATATGCCACTAATCAGAAAAATTGGCCCATCAAAGATGCTGTTGGTAATGACGAAACAGAAGCGGAATATTATGTAGGAAAACAAAAGTAAATAGAATCGCCTAAAATCTGCTATCCCAATCGGAGCAGAGCTCCGGGGCATTACGCAGATTTTCAAGACGGCGATTATTACCCTTATTTTCAACCACATCTCACATTCGGAACCATGACATTGACGTTTCTTCCTTTGTCTGCGAGGTCTGTGGTAGGCCATTTGACACGAAAAATGCTCTTAGTGGGCATATGTCGGCACATTCAAAAAAGCCTTACACTGAAACCACTGAAGAGGACTTGCCAGACGAATTTCTCGATGAGCAAGAGATATTAGATAGGATAATTGCGGAGGCGACACCGACTAGGAAAAGAAAAGCTATTGTAAGGATGGTGGGTTGGAGGAGGATAAAAAAGCACTTGAGAAGTTGGTGAAGCAATCTAAAAATCGGAAAACTAACGTAGATGAGGCTTGATCACCATGGTTGGCGAAGAAAAAGTTGATAAGGTACCTAGTAAGACCCCCGCTAACGCCCCTGCTAACGAGAGCTTTGCCTGCGATGTCTGTGGTAGAGCATTTGATACAAAACATGCTCTTAGTGGGCATATGTCGGCACATTCAAAAAAGTCTATAAAAATCGGAAAACTAACGAAA
>JAUWYM010000024.1 GCA_030615845.1 Thermoplasmatota archaeon
TTAATGGCTATTTCTTTGCCGGGCTCCCATTTTCCTTCTACAATATGTTTCTCTAAAATTTTTTGAACGATATTTTTTCCCATATGAGTTAGCCTCCCCGTTTCATTTATCATTATAGGATGGTGGGTAGTAGAGGTAATAGGCAATTACTACTTAAAAATTACCTGTAAAAAGATACTTATATCACAAGTTTATTCAAACAAATCCCTATTACGAATAATCGGGAGGAAAATAATATGTTAATGATTGTAAGATTATACCCAAAAACCGATTTGAGTAGATTATGGAATTATGTTGAAAGCGAAATCAAAAACGATCCAGAAAAACCGATTACGCCACTATATGCCACACAAACAGAAGGAATGATGGATGTTGGTGTTATTTTTGATGTGAAACATCCAGATGATCTTGCTAGTTTTATCACTGAAGAAATCATACAATGCGATGAAGTCCACCATACAAAAACAATATTGCTGATGAAACCCGTGTTTTTCCCAATTCCAAAAAAGAAACCTGAAAATATTCAGAGATATGTGATACGTGTCTATGCTCATCCGCGAGAATATAAAAAGATATATAGTCATTTGATCAACCATCGATATCCGTTCAATATTTTCCCTATATATATTTCGTATTCTCTTGGAGATGAGGATATCCTTATGAGTCTTGCTGCTGATTCGGAACAAACAGTTAATAAATTCCTTAAAGAACATATTCGAATGCTCGACGGTGTTGATCAATCTTCATATTATCCTGTTCATAAGGCTAAACGATTTGCTCCTCTTGCAAAACTGATAGAAGAGCAGAAAGAACATCTCGATAAGAAGGCTTTGAAAAAATCAAAGGATGAAATCGATCTCGATTTTGACTGGGTCGAAAACTTTGGAGAGTACGCAAGACTTACTGGAGCATTTCCTGGCGATTACTAAAAGATAAAGTTTTAAAGGTGAAAAGATATGGCTGAAGAAAATATATCTGTATTGCTTGATGAAAAACGTGTTTTTAAACCAAAGGAAGATTTTGTAAATCAAACAAACGTGAAGCAGTGGATGGATAAACACGATATAAAAGATCTCGGTGAACTATATAAAAAAGCAGAGAACTGGGAATGGTTCTGGGAGGAAGTTTCAAAGGATCTTGTTGAATGGTACAAATCGTATGATAAGGTTGTTGACTGGAATCCTCCATGGGTTAATTGGTTTGTTGGCGCTCAATATAATATTGTTCATGATGCACTGGATCGGCATGTGAAGAGTTGGAGGAAGAATAAGGTCGCCTATATTTTTGAGGGTGAGCCGGGTGATGTACAAAAGTTGACTTATAATGATCTTTACATTGAGGTTAATAAGCTTGCGAATGCGTTAAAAAAGCTTGGTGTGACAAAGGGGGATCGTGTCGGTATCTATATGCCTATGATTGTTGAACTACCGATTGCTATGCTTGCATGTGCGAAGATCGGTGCTGTTCATTCTGTTGTGTTTTCTGGTTTTAGTGCGCTTGCATTTAGAGATAGGGTTAATGATTGTGAGGTAAAGGTTGTTATCACGTGCGATGGTTTTTGGCGACGTGGTAGAAAAGTGTATTTGAAAGAGCAGGCTGATGTAGCACTTGAGGATGCACCTAGTGTCGAACATGTCATAGTATGCAAGCGTACTGGTGATGGAGTTCCGTGGACTGCTGGTAGAGACGTCTGGTGGCATGATCTTATTTTTGATATGCCAAAGGAATGTGAGACAGAAAAACTTGATGCGAACGATCCATTGTTTTTCCTGTATACTTCTGGTACGACTGGTAAGCCAAAGGGTATTATCCATGCGCATGGTGGATATGCTGTTGGTACTGCGTATACGCTTAAATGGGTATTTGATATGAAGGATGAGGATATATGGTGGTGTGCTGCTGATATCGGTTGGATTACTGGGCATTCTTATATTGTGTATGCTCCGTTGATTCTTGGTGCCACATCTGTCATATATGAGGGTGCTCCGAACTGGCCAGAACCTGACCGATGGTGGAGGATCATCGAGAAATACAACGTAACAACCCTGTATACGTCGCCTACTAGTATTCGGTTGTTTATGAAATATGGGGAGGAATGGACGAAGAAGCATGATCTGAGCACTCTTAGGTTGTTAGGTTCTGTTGGTGAGCCGATAAATCCTGAGGCGTGGATATGGTATTATAAACATATAGGTGGTGAGAACTGTCAGATTATGGATACGTGGTGGCAAACTGAGACAGGGCATTTTGTTATATCGCCGCTGCCTCTTACTCCGTTGAAGCCGGGTTCTGCGACAAAGCCTCTTCCTGGTTTTTCTGCTGATGTTTATAATGAGCAGGGTCAGCCTGTTCAAAACGCAGGAGGAAACCTTGTCCTTACACATCCGTGGCCTGGTATGCTTCGTGGTATCTACAAGAATCCGGAACGATATCAAGAGACGTATTGGAGCAAATTCAAAGACATCTATCTTGCTGGTGATGTCACCCGAAAAGATGATGACGGATTTTTCTGGATTCAAGGACGAGCAGATGATGTGCTTAACGTCTCAGGTCATCGAATCGGTAACTCTGAGGTTGAATCAGCACTTGTGAGTCATCCTATGGTTGCAGAAGCTGCAGTTATTGGTAAACCACATGAGCTTAAAGGGGAATCAATCACGTCATATGTCGTATTAAAAGGTGATGCCGATCCAACTGAGGAGCTGCGTAAGGAGCTACGGGAGCATGTTGGTAATGAGATGGGGAAAATTGCCCGTCCTGATGAGATATGGTTCGTTAATGATGTGCCGAAGACTCGTAGCGGTAAGATCATGCGGCGTGTCATTCGAGCGAAAGCTCTTGGTAAAGATACTGGTGATATTTCTACGCTTGCAAATCCAGAAGCAGTAGATGAGATTGGAAAGGCAAAATAAATTAGTCAATCTCTTCTTTTTTTCCTTTTTTAGTTTTTTCTGATAACTGTTATATATTGCCTGTTCGTTTTATTCGCAGGATTATAAGGAGATAACCTTTGTTTTTAACACTCAGTGAAGAGGATTAAAAATGAACTATAAGAACATTGAAAAAGGCATTATCCAACTTATTAAAAAAGCAGAAACTGAACTTCCAACAGATGTGATTAAGGCCTTAGAGCAGGCATATAAAGTTGAGGAGGGTGTTGCAAAAACTCAGATTGATGCCATCCTTAAAAATATAGATCTTGCAAAAAAAACCCATCGTCCTATGTGTCAGGATACTGGCATTCAAACGTTTTTTGTAGATGTTGGTGTAGATTTTTCACAAATCAACAAGTTAAAAGATATTATTACAAATGCAGTGAAAACTGCTACTAAAGAGGTTCCTTTGAGGCCTAATACCGTTGATCCGTTTTCTGGTGAGAATCATAAGGACAACACGGGGGAGTATATTCCCTATATTACATGGGATTTTGTTGAAGGAGATGATGTGTTGATTACGGCGTTTCCGAAGGGTGGTGGGAGTGAGAATATGAGTAAGCTTGGTATGCTTAAACCTGGTGTTGGTCTGGAGGGTGTGAAGGATTTTGTGGTTGAGGAGATGATAAAAGCTGGTGGGCAGCCATGTCCGCCCACAGTAGTTGGTGTAGGAATTGGTGGTGGTGCGGATCTTGCGTTGAAGCTTGGGAAAAAAGCTCTTCTCAGGCCAGTTGGCGTTCGACATAAAGATAAAAGTAGTGCAGCAATGGAGAAGGAGTTGATAGAGCGGATCAATATGAGCGGTATTGGGCCTATGGGTCTTGGCGGTAAAACAACAGTTCTTGATGTCCATATTGAGGTTGCACATAGGCATCCTGCTAGTCTTCCTGTTGGTATTGCTGTTCAGTGTTGGGCTGATCGGAGGGCATCTATGGTGGTTCATGCTGATGGATCTTGGGAGGTGAAATAACTTATGGAGTATCATCTAGGTTTACCGGTATCTTCTGAAGAGATAAAGAAACTACATGTTGGAGACGTGATCTTTGTTTCTGGATGTATTTTTACTGCGAGAGATGAGGCGCATCTTATGATGCTTGAAAAAGACAGGAGCGGTTTATCTTTTAATCCGTCAGAGATGGCGCTTTATCACTGTGGTCCTCTTATGAAAAAAACAAATGGCGTTTGGCAGGTGGTTTCTGCTGGTCCGACGACAAGTAGCAGGATGGAACTCTTTGAGGATAAATTCATAGAAAAATATGGTGTCAACATCATCATTGGTAAAGGCGGTATGGGTGAGAGAACCAGAAAAGCACTAGAGAAGCACGTTTGTGTCTATACTGCCTATACTGGTGGTGCTGGTGCACTTGCAGCAGAACTGGTTGAGGATGTTCCTGCAGTGCATTGGCTTGATGAGCTTGGTATGCCTGAGGCTGTTTGGATGTTTAGGGTGAAAAAATTTGGTCCGCTTGTTGTTGCGATGGATTCCTATGGAAAATCTCTCTATGATCGCAATTAATACCAATTTTTTTTTACAACTGTTGTAATAGTTAACTATTAAAAGCATTATCTGTATTGCGCCTATCAAGACTATATGCGAGACGAACATAAATTATGCTGTGGATAATCATTAGTGTTTTGATAATTATTTTTCTTATCGGTATTTCTGCGTTTTTTTCAAGTTCAGAAATGGCGTTTATTTCTGTTAATAAAGCAGTTATTGTTAATAAAGCGAGAAATGGTAATAAAAAAGCTAAGATTCTTGAAGGTTTGTATAAGAATTATGATAATGTGATTAGTGCTATTGTTATAGGGAATAATCTTGTCAATATTTTTGCTTCAGTTCTTGCTGGTTTTGTCGCGACAGAGTTTTTTGGAAATGTTGGTATTGGCGTTGCTACTGCTGTTATGTTTCTGTTAGTTATTGTCTTTAGTGAGGCGACTCCTAAAGCGTTTGGGATAAAAAATGAAGGTTTGGTTTTACGGGTGGCAAGACCACTTTCTATAATTACGAAGTTGTTTTATCCGTTTGTGGTTTTGTTAAATTCTGTTTCTAATGGTTTGATTTCTCTTCTTGGTGGCCGGGAAAAGAGAAAGACGGCTGTTACTGAGGATGAGATTATGGCGATGATGCGGCTAGGGGAGGAGGAAGGAACCATTGAACGGGATGAACGGGAGATGGTTGATGAGGTGTTTGAGTTTGATGAAACCCAGGTCCATGAGGTGTACACTCCGAAGAGTCAGGTTGAGTTTATCTCGGAGGATGCATCGGTTAGGATGCTTATTGAGAAATCTATTAAGACAGGTTTCTCTCGGTTTCCTGTGTATCGGAAGGATTTAGATGATGTTGTTGGGATGGTTCATGTAAAGGATTCGCTTATAATTGAGGATGAGTCTCTTTCTGTTAAAAGCATTATGAGGAAGATTTTGAAGATTGATGCGCGTATGAAGGTGGATGATGTCTTTCGGGAAATGAAGAGGAATAAAACACATCTTGCATTGCTTCAAAATAAAAAGGGAAAGACTCTGGGGCTGGTTAGTATGGAGGATCTGATTGAGGAGATTTTTGGAGAAATTTCTGACGAACATGATGTGAAGACATAGAATAGATTCTTTTGTCTTTGCACTCTTTTTTATAATTTCGGTAACAACTGTAAAGAAGGTGGGTAACAGTTGTACAACAAGACATTATAAACAGAACTTACAAAATAAGATGTGAGGAGATTGAAATGATAGATAAAAAAGCCGCACTCAGAAAGCTTTACGAGGATGCAGTTCACTTGCATCTTGTTCATAATGGTCATAATGTGAGAAGAGTCTCTCTTCGAATAGATTGGAATGATGCAGGCTTATAGTTTTGTTGTGGTATATATGTCTGAATTGTTGATGTGTTGGAGTAAGGGCAATACAAGGATCTATACAAGAAGCATATGTGTTGCTGAAAGAGCCATGAACAAAGGTTTTTTTGTTATGGTTTTACGGGATAAACCAATTATTTTCAGGAAGTAATGTGATTATTTTTTTTATTCCTTCTAGTGGAGTTCGTTCCTAGGTTTTTTATAGGGGAGTTTGTTTCTTGTTTTTTGGTTGGGTACGTTGATTGAAGAGTGTAATTTCAAATCAAGGATAATGCATCGTGATTCACCTGGATGTCGCCTGACTCCTCCTGAAGTGGTGTGTCCTGGTGAGGAGAATTGTATTTTGTATCAGATTTATTCTAAGTTAGAGCATCTTGATATGAAATGAAGAAAAAATTAGGTATTTTTGGGGTGGTTCTTTTTCTTGCAGTTGGTTTGAGTGGTTGTACTGAGACGATAAACGATAGAAATTATATTAATTCTGAGTATGGTTTTTCTTTAATCTCTCCAAATCATATAGTTCTAAATCCTTTCTTTGTTTAGCCAGATTATCCAATTCTTCAGTAAAACCAGATTTAGAAAACAATGCGAAATGTTCTTCTCGTTTACCAATCTTCCATTTGATATTCTCAGATTTCTCTGTTAATTTATTTAGAAGATCTGTACCCACTTGTTTTTTACTCCATTTACATTCTCTAATCAAGATAACATTTTCTTTTTCATTTAATCCTATTACATCAGGCTTAGATAAATGCAAGAAGAAATACCGGCCAGAGTTTCCACTTGGCCCTTTTGATCATTCAATGATTTTTACAGTGTGTTCTTTTCATTTCATACCCCCAATAGACTTTTTGTTAACTTAACTTATTGTCCGGTATCGGGGGTTCACTCCATTTCTTATCTTAATAATGATTTTTTGTAATTTTTTTCAATTTGACATTCCGTCACGAAAAGTATATAAACTATGGTAGATAAAGTATATCATGTCAATATATGGCAATAAAGGATGGTGAGATAAGAATATGGATAAGTATATGGTTGCCAGCGTTGTAATAGGTGCAACGGCGGCAGGTATAAGTATAAATCCATTACAAGGTCTAGGTATAAATCCATTACAATTCCTATGATTAATTATCTTGATGACATAAAAGAAGTTTTTCATGTCATCAAGTTATTATATGATTTTATAGAACTGGAAGCCATCGTTCCTTATAACTCTCTTCAGTGATCCAAAAATTCAATTTTTTTATCGCATCAGGAAAGTTAGAGCTAATATCGTTAAAAACCTGGTCTAATTCTTCAACATTTTTTACAACAAATTCAGGTTCTAAATCACACCAACCTACCGAGACATTTAGATATTCAAAATAAGGTTTCTCTTTTAAAAAATTCCAAATAGCCTTTTTTTGTTTATGTTCCTTAAGATAAATGTCTACTTTAAAATGTTGTAAACCAAGTTTTGAAAGATCCAAATTAACACGAAAAGCTTGGATAACTCCTGATTTTATTAGATTTTTTAACCGATAATTAACAGTCTGTGAGGAACACGCAAGCTTTTCAGCAAGCTCAATTAATGGAATCCTAGCATTTACCGCTATCTCATTTAAAAGATTATAATCAATTTCATCGATTTCAATAGGTTTTTCGCCACATGTTGTTCTATACATCATCCTGTTAGATTTGTCACATTCATCCAATAACAAATAAGATTTCTTATAACAAAAGGCTTGAATGTAAACTGACACTATCGCCTTTGAAAAATAATCTTCATATTTATCAAGAGTTTCATCCCAAAAATGATAGAAGTCATAATTGTTTTTTGTCCAGACTATTACAGCTAGATCGATTTCACCTTTATGAGATTTAACTGCCCAAGTATTTCTATAGTTCATGAAATGTTGAATTATTTCATTTTTAATATTTTGACTGACATATTGAAACGAAATATATATTCTAAAAACATCGTATCCAAACATGAAGGTGTTAATTGCTGTCCAGAAATTCTTTATGATTCCTTCGTCTTGCATTCGTTTAATTCTATATGAGACGACGTCTTTTTTAAGACCAACTTTTTTACCGATTTGCGTGAGTGATTGTCTTGAATCTAGATCGAGTTGATACAATATTTTTCTGTCTTTCAGATCTATTTTTACCATATTCAAATAAGAGTATAGATAATCCTCTTATTTTAGTATTTTGTAGGTATTATTTCACATTTCATAAAATTCCAATGAATTAATTTTATAAGAGAAACGAAATTATTACCACTACAAATGAGTTAAATATTTAAGCATTTTACATATTGAAAAATGTGGATGGAGATGCACAGCGATACAAAAAATGTTTTACTTATAGCTATGCCTTTTGCTGGAACTGCCATCCCTTCAATACAATTGCCGGTTTTAGAAGGATATTTAATAGAACGAAACATAAATATAAAAACAAGCCATCTCTATCTAAAAGCAGCAGAATTTTATGGATTAAATAATTACAACTTTCTCATTTATCCTCCTAATGATTCCTACACTGCTCAGATGATTTTCTCCAAGTATGTTTTTCCAGAACACTTTAAAAAAACAGAGGAT
>JAUWYM010000125.1 GCA_030615845.1 Thermoplasmatota archaeon
GTCGTATAATATGTCGTAAACGGATACGGAAGCAAGATTTTGTTTTCTAAAGAAAAATCATCATTTGAATACCACATCCCGCCGATAAATGCATAGAGGAGAGGTTTCTTTACGATAGATATTTTTTTTAAAAGAAAAACATCCTCAGCTTTTATAACTCTATATGTCTGATTTTTTATTGAAAGATTGTCATCTATTTCTTCGCGTATCATATCAACCAATGCTACTCTTTTTCTGTCATACTCTCGTACAAATTCATGTGTCTATCTGCGATTTTTTCTATATCAAAATTGGAGACAACACTTGCCTTCTTTATATAGGATTTTAATAACTCAGCATGAAACTGTTGTTCACTGATGTCATCTACGTTATCAAAATAGATAAGATTATTACCAAATGCCTCTTTAAACTCCTCGATATCACGTGCAACTATCGGTAACTTCATAGCAAGCGCCTCAAGCATAACTATTGAATGCCCCTCAGCATATGACGGCATGAAAAACACATCTGCTGCAGAATATGCTTCAGTTATATCACGTATAAATCCTGGGAATAAAGTGTTTTTATCTCGAGTTTCTATTGCTTTTTTTATCTTACCATATTCTTTTGAAAAAATGTTGTATGGAAAACCGCCAATCCATATAAATCGAAATTGAGGAAAGCGTTTTGCCACTGTTATAAAATCATATATTCCTTTGCGTGGTGTGCGTTGTGCAACAGCCAGAACGACTAACTTCTCTGGTTCTATTTCATATTGTTTTCTGAACCTCTCTCTTTTCATTTGATCTGGTGAGAATTTCTTTCTGTCAATCCCGTTGTAAATAGTTGTGATATCCTTTCTTATTTTCATTTCAACAAGTTCTTTTTTACATTTTTCTGATACGGCAATAATGTGATCAAATCGATTATAGATAGGTCGATACAACAAGTTTATAATTGACGGAAACACAATGTTTCCAATGTTGAGATTCGGTGTTGAATGCGCAGTAATTATTTTTTTTCCTTTGAATCGCTTTGCATACCGAAGAGAAATAGGTCCAAACGTATGAAAATGTGCTATATCATAGTTCAATGATTTATCATTCCAACTAATATCCACTTTATATGATAGACCATTAAAGAGATTCTTTGCTGCTGTTGCACAGCCAAGATATTTGAACTTTCCCATATCTTCAACGATAAAATTTACTCTCATTCAACCTTTCACTATCTCCCATATTGATTTATCTTGTTTTGATGCAAATATATTTTTTTAACGCAACATTTTTTACCGACCACAAAATGTTAATTTAGGTAGCATATATTTTTCTTGTGGTTTATATAAACTATCAACAGGAAAACATAGTTTGAAATTATTAGTTTGACCAAATGAAACTACAAATCAGACAAAAACCTCATGTCTGCATCTAATGATATATAAAAAAATCAACAATATACGATAAACCTTATGTGCATTCAAATATTACGCCATAGCCATCGTGAACCCATGAAGATACTACCGCTACAGAAATATCTAACAACAATGCGTTATGCGTTTTCAAATTATATGGCAAACGAAAACATCTACCCCTTTTATGCCTCGTTTAAAGTAACCCATAAATGCTCTCTTCAATGCAAATTCTGTAACGTATGGATGGAAAAAACACGAGATCTCTCTAAAAAAAATGTCTTCAAAGTGTTAGACACCATCGGTAACTCAAGTATAATCGTCGTAAGTCTTGAAGGCGGGGATCCTCTAATGAGAAAAGATCTTGGAGAAATCCTCCAGTATGCCTATACAAAACCATTCTATCTCTTTTTCACAACAAACGGAGATCTCCTCGATAAAAGACCTATGGTGGAATATGGTAAACACATTGATTACCTTCACATAAGTATAGATGAAGAGCATGATAATTTAGATTTTTTCGAAAGACTTGAAGAATTTCAAAGCTATGGTTCAAAAATATGTATTCAGTCAGTTGTCACAAAAGAATCCCTTAATACAATAGAAGAAAAGGTTCAGAAAGTTTACAATGCTGGGGCACGAATGGTGGTGATGCCTGCAACTCATTTAGATGGAACAGATGATTTTTATCCTGATCCTAAAAAATTCCGAGAAGAAATACTCCGGCTTAAAAAGAAATATATCAATACCATAACCACACCAAATGGATATCTTGATAACATCAACAAGCCTCATGGTTGCTCTGCATCTTCCGTAATAATTGACTCTGATGGAGAATTGTTTTATCCATGCAGAACCGTTGGTAAAAGACATTTTAATTTCACCAATGGATCATTCATGGAGTTTCTTAAAACAGATGAGGCAAAAAAGGCAAGGCAAGACATGAAAAACTGCAGCCGTAGTTGCGGCTGGTATCAATATTTTGCAACTGATGTGTTCTCATCACCTGCTTCATTTATTTCTTCGTTAAGCCCATATCTTTTCAAATAAAATACTCTTCGATATATGTCCAGTTAACCTCATACACTTCTGCCCAAGATTCTTCTTCTGTATCAGGATTTAGTGTTGCATTTCTATAGATCAGTTCAAACGGTTTATATGAAAATTTTTCATACGACTCGTTGGTCATATAGAAGATCTTACCAAAACCAACATGCACTACTCTCTCTGTTAATATGTCATCGATGAGTACATGGGTGATTCTACTATAGTTTTTCCCAATTCCTTCAAGTTCAAAAAGACAATCAACAAAATCCTCTGCAATCCAAATGATACTCGCCTCATCAAGTGTCGTGTTAAATCCAACAGCCTCTGCAACTCTTGCAAGACGATGATCAGAAGCAATAACCGTTCGGTTTTTGTCTAGATTTTCCTTCATCCAATCAATAGATGCTAGATCTTCATCTGTTATCACTTCATAGGACGCATTTAGCGCTACATGCGAAGGATACACAGAAATTGCATTTGCAGTAACAAGAAAAAGGATGACGGAAAGATAGATGATATTGCGTTTTTGCAAAAGACTTGATTTCTTAAAGAAATAAATAGCAGGCTTTTTAGTGGCACGAATCTTATTTGTAAAGCTGGAGATTTTTTCATAACGTAGATTTAAAAAAATTGCACTAATGCCAAAAATCGAAATAATACTTAAGGGAGCCATCATGTACTCAAGATGTCTGTGGGGGTAGAGCGTTGTACTGTTTGTCACAATACTAAATACAAATGAGAAAACGATTGCAAGGAGCCAACCTCTAATAAAATGACCGTTCTTTGCAGATCC
This sequence comes from Thermoplasmatota archaeon, assembly GCA_030615845.1. Lineage (GTDB taxonomy): Archaea > Thermoplasmatota > E2 > DHVEG-1 > DHVEG-1 > JAUWYM01. Next base: position 3,228 of record JAUWYM010000125.1, read on the forward strand.
GGTATATCGGAAACCTGCAATGGCAAATCCAAAGACAAGAAGTAGCGGTATTGAGTATAGGATTGATAAGGGTGTGAAGCTAAAGTTTGTCCAAGGAAGCTTCGCAAGAGAAAAAAAACCCATGACTGAAAGGCAAATAATCATAGTCAAAGAAAACTTAAATATGGCATATTTCACAGATGGTTGTTTCCGGACAGTAAATAAATTAAGCTTTCTCTTCAGCCAAATAATGCCAAACATTAAAAAAAACCCAAGATAAAAAAGAAGCATTGTGTACTGGGAACCAATATGAATAGATCCAAGTTTAAGCCCACTTTTCATAAAACTTTCATACACTGGTGTAGCAACAATCATCCAATACGAAAAAATAAGACCGCTTGTTGCAAGTATGTAGAGAACATCTTTTTTTAATGAACGTGCCCATTCCTTGATGCTTGCGTTTTCAACAAATACGATCATTATTAAAGAAATAAGGTAAAAATATGTTGTCAGATGATGAGACATGACAAGCAAAATTGTTGAGATTGATAGAGGGATAACGTATCGCGAGTCTTGCCTGAATTTAATAAAAAGATACAGTGAAAGCATCATGAAAAAATGACCGACTGTTAATGGCGAGGCATGACTTGTCTGATACACATGAAAAGGCATGACAGCAAACAAAAGCATGGAGAGAAGCGCCTTTTTTTTATCACCTAGTAATTCATAGATGACAAAGTAGAAAATAAGTACAGAAAGA
>JAUWYM010000002.1 GCA_030615845.1 Thermoplasmatota archaeon
AGAAACTCTCTACCTTTACCGTTGGGCATAGATTTAGTAAGCTCTACATAAAACTCTCTTTGAGACGATTCTTTTAATCCCGTACGCCAGTGTGCTCCACAACTTTCACATTCCATCTGAAAAATTTTATGAGTTATCCACGAGATATAATTCACTTTACCATCACAAAAAGGACAAATCGGTATCTCAATTGCTCTAGGTGATTTCCCATCTTTCTTTTGCATTTTCCCATCCCCTGACTACAATTCAATAACTGCTAGTTATTTAAAAATCCGTACTACTCTACTTTTCCACTTAAAGATACTTTGTCCGTATCAATGTGTTACCACAATTGGGACATGTGATATCGCCCAAACCTCTGTCCTTAACATTATCTTCATTTCCTTTACTGGAAAAAGGTAAACGCCAACCACATGTATTGCATTCAATGTGAATCAATCTTTGCCTCCTCTAAAATACAATTTCACAACCGTCTTTTCATTAATGCAATGCGTTTAAACGAGATATCTACTCCTACTAAATCCAAGAATGCTTTCGCAGTGTGGACACATATACATTATTTCCCTTTTAGACCCTACTCCTCTTGTCTCGGTTTTAACATCATTAATGCTTACTTTTTGTTTACAGTATGGACAATTTCCCATATTTTCCTCCTCCAAATCTGTATTTCGTAACAAATAATCCCTTATAAAACCTGTTTCTACCTTTGCTTTGTATAATAACTTAAATCTATATTTTTATGCTAAAAAAACTGATTATAAAAAAAATGAGAGTTAGAAGTACTAGAATTATACCAACTCCGAAAGAGATTTTTCCAATATATATATCTCCATTTTTAATGTCAACCCTGCTTAGAATAACTGTTAAAAAAGACAAAATAAGAAGAATTATCAAAGCTTGATAGTAGAAGAAAAGCACAAGATATAGTGTAGCAAAAATTAATCCTAATTTACTATAATATCTACCTTCCCAAGGCTGCGGAGTATAACCCCGTGGTTGAAAACCTTCAAATTCATCTTCAATAGTATCCATCCCATCACCAACAGTTGAATCATTTTCCTAATATTAACATTTTTGGAGGAAAGAAAAAAACAAGTGAATATTTAATAAATCAACTTTTCAATTTTACTATCTAATTTCCAAATTGCAAAATTGCCTAAAGCAACAACTACTATCAACAATGGCAATAATAAATACCATGGTAAAATTCTATGTAATCCTAAACGAAAAAAGATTATCAATAGCCCTAAAAAGGATGCAAACGTCCAATATATCATTAGATATTTCGTATCCCAAATCCGATGTTCCATTTTATCTTTGTAATCTCCAGTCAATTATTAACATTTTTGGAGGAAATCAATCTAAACAACTATTTTTTCAAAATTTGTAAAAAGAGTTCACGATACGACTGTCGGTTATCATCCCCACATACTTCATAGTAGTGTTTCCAACTCCAACCACGTGTTTTGTATTCTTGTTTCATACGTGGATACAGATAGAAATACAATACAAGGAAAATGATTAGGGTGAATATTCCTGCTAAGATTTCCACGATTAGTTTATTCAAAATCATTTGGTTTGAAGATGTGGGATGCAACCATCATAGGCATTACATAATAACCTTCGTTCATTGCCTTATCAACAATGTCAATCTTTCTCGTAAAAATCTTTTTATCTCCCTCGGTCCAATGCCAAATAATTCCTGACATACCCCTCTATCCTATGTTGGAAGTATTGAATATCAAATTGCATTATTAAATTTATCTTTTTGCAAAAACTTATACTTAGGCTGATTTCATTTCTGCTTAAACTATTTGTTTAACGTTTTATACTCAAAACCAATTTACTAGGATATAGTGTACATATACAGCAAAAAACTCAACCCTGTTCCCACACCTAAATCAACCCTTCCGCCACTAATGGATTAATCCATCCACAAAAGCATCTCTCAGCATCGGGTTCAATTCGATTGCCACATTCAGGGCACGTTATGAATCCGTCTGTTATCGCTTCTTCTTCACAAATGAGATAAAACATCCTTGAAAATTTAAAGTTTGCTCGGATAAACTAAATATAACATAAAACCTATATCATCCTCTAAGAAGAAAATATATATTGTTTCAATAGGGGAAAAATATAATCCTCGTTAGTTTAAGGAATAACCTATATATCCTTCGAAATTAGAGAGGTACGTTTGTATGATACCTGGAAAGATAAACCCAAGACAAATGAATCAAATGATGCGTAGACTTGGGATAAGTGTAAAAAATATCGATAATGTCGAAAAAATAATAATTCAAACAGATTCGAAAGAATACATTTTTGAAAATGCTGAAGTATCAGTTATGGAGGCTCAGGGGCAGAAGACCTATCAAATTATAGGAAACCCCATAATCAAAGAGAGATCTGAAGATACCCTCAAAGAAGATATTAAACTTGTAATGGATCAGACAGGAAAATCAGAAGAAGAAGCAAAAAAAACACTTAAAGAAACAAACGGCGACATCGCTGAGGCAATACTCAAACTCTCCTAGTAAGATATGAATTGATAGTATGAATTGCAAACATGCAATTAGTCTTTCAAAAAATGAAGTGTTAATAAAAATACATGTGACTGCTGGTTCTTCTCAATCTCTTTTTCCAGCTGGCTATAATAATTGGCGTCATTGGATAGAAATAAAAGTAAAAGCAGCAGCAAAAGAAAATAAAGCCAATAATGAAGTAATAACTAAAATTGCAGAATATTTCAATCGTTCATCAAAAGATATTTCTATTGTATCTGGACAAAAAGGAAGAGAGAAAATCATTTCAATTAAAAATGTATCAATCAAAAATGTTTGCAGCAAAATTGAGGGGTCCTTGCATGGATTATGAAAAATCCTTGGAAGATTTAGAAAAAGCACTCTTAGAACTTAGAGAAGAAAACAAAACAGTACCAATTATCGTAGAGGGAAATAAAGATATAGCGGCGTTACGAAAACTGGATATGTCAGGTGAGATAATTCGTTTTAATACAGGAATGTCAATTCCAGATTTTTGTGATATGATTTCTCAGAAATACAATAGTATTATTCTTCTAACAGATTGGGATAGAAAAGGTGGTTATCTCTGCTCTACGATAAAGAAGAATCTAGAAAGCCGAGTAACATGCAACACAAAATATCGAGAGATTTTTGCAAAAAGATCTATGATTCGTACTCTTGAAGGATTGCCTTCATGGATTGAGACACTAAAAAAGAAGGTTAGATTAGATTAAGTTATACTTTCAATTCTCTTAAGTAAGAATATAAATAGCTGAAATTGAGATGGGGGAAACGGTGCAAAACAATCTAAGAAGTAGTCAAAAAAAGCTTTTACCTGTTGAAAGAAGGAATTCCACAAGCATGTGTGCGTTATGCAGAGGCACAAAGATGCTTTGTGGGAAACTGCGATGTCCTGTTATTGTCCGATTTCATTCAAAAGCAAAACCTTTGGTGAGTTCATTACACCTTGAGGGTTCCTCGCCACCTAGTGTTTTTATTGGAAGAATAGGGTATCCAAAGGTTGCGATTGGTCCTATGATTCCTCCTGTTATGGGTGATACTTCTGAAATTGATACTCCAGAATTATGGTTAAATAAAAGCATTGATGATATTGTTGATTTTCGTTCTCAGCTGGTACGAGGGAAATTTACTGTTAATATTTCGGATGTTGAAAATCACAATAGAGTTGTCGAGTTCACTCGAGAGCTTGCTATTTCGAAAAACTCTGTTTTTGCTGAGGCAATGTTTGAAAAAAAACAATATGGACGAGTGGCTTTTTATGACGAGATTCAACCTCATGGTCCCTCCGCACCCATTAAAACACTTGATATAACTAATCCAAAATACGAACAACATATTGAGAAAGCATTTTATGATACAGATTTGAAATCAAAAGATGCTATTTTAGATATTTATAGAGGTGGTGTGAGAGTTTCAAAGATTCAACGTGCTTTCAGCGTGGGAGCTTTTGGAGTTAAAAAATATCGACGATTTGTTCCCACCCGCTGGAGTATTACTGCTGTTGACTCAACGATCGGTAAAGATTTAATGAAAAACACAAAGACATATCCCTATATCAACGAATATAGAATGTATTATCTTAATCAATTTGACAACCGCTGGATAGTACTAATGACGCCCTCTGAATGGCAGTATGAACTGATTGAAGCATGGTATCCAAATACGACGTGGAATCCTTACGGTCGAAGTATTTCAATGTTTAATAGTTATGAATTTTATGAAGGAAGAACAACCTATGCTGAGATTGGAGGATGTTATTATGCAGCCCGACTTGCAGTGAATGAGTTACTCAATAAAGAACGGCGGCAAGCTGGCGTAGTGGTTATGCGAGAGGCACATCCAGGCTACATAATGCCTATTGGGGTATGGAATGTTCGAGAGAGCGTGAGAAGTGCTTTAACTAGAGAATATCGGAGGTTTGACACGTTACAGGAAGCATTGGTTCATGCTTCGGAGATTATGGATATACCACTTCAGAGATGGATTAGAAATAGTGCTGTTCTCAAAAATCAGCTATATCAAAAAAGATTGGAAGATTTTCTGTGATAGATATGAAGACTAGAGAGGTTATGTGTAAAACTGCATTGTCACCTTCTTTGCTTCCTGATCTACATTATTCGTTGAATCCCTACAAAGGATGTCAACATAATTGTGCGTATTGTTATGTTCCAAATGTATTGAGAATAAAAAGAGAAACATGGGGGCATTTTGTTGATGTGAAAACAAACATTCCGTTAATTCTGTCAAAGGAACTTAGAAAGAAAAAAAACGGTGTCGTGGGTATTTCCACAGTAACAGATCCATATCAACCAATTGAAAAGAAATATAGGATTACTCGCTATTGTTTAGAGCAGTTTTTGAAATATGATTTTCCAGTTCATATTCAGACAAAATCCTCACTTGTAACAAGAGATATCAATATTATTTCCAAGTTTTCTGATGCAGAACTGATGATGAGTATTGGAACACTTAATGATAATGAACGGAAACTTCTTGAACCCCATTCATCTTCCGTTACTGAGCGGCTTGATGCATTAAGAAAATATTCTGACATTGGAATTCAAACGAGTGTATTTTTTGGTCCTATTTATCCCACAATTTCAATCGATGATATACCTATGATTATCGATAGATTAATTGAGTCGGGTATCTCAGAAATATGGATAGATACTTTAAACTTAAAACCAGGGATTTGGGACAACATTAAAAGAAAGCTGATTTACAATCAGAAAATGTACAAGGTTTTTTTAAAAAATGTGTTTGAAAATAAAGAATATTATAAAACATTAAGAAATGAAATTTTTAAGATAGGAAGATTAAGAAACATAAAGATTTTAGATGCTTTTCCAAAAAAATGAATTTTTTTTACAGAATTCTTGTGCATAATCAGCGTACTGCCAGTATATTTTAAGTATAAGAACTCCATTACTCCAAAAAATCTGATAATAAATATTGAAGAATAAGTGATATATATGGCAAAGGCGCGAGCAAGAACATCTGCAAGAAAGGTCAAAGATAAATGGAAAGCAAAAAACTGGTCTCAAGTACTTGCACCATCCTTATTTGATAACGTTCCAGTATCTGAGACGTTATCAGATAGCCCAGAAAGTTTAATAGGTAGAGTAACTGAAATATCTATGCAGGACCTCACAAACGATTTTAGAAAATCTCATATAAAACTATATTTTAAAATTGATAAAGTTGAAGATGGAAATGCCTACACACATTTCAAGGGACACGCCCTCACATCTGATTATTTAAGGAGAATGATACGGAGAAGGAAATCACGTGTTGATGGCATCTATGATGTCGAAACAAAAGATGGAGCACATCTTAGAGTTAAACCATTTGCTATTACTGAAAAACGTATTCAGAACTCACAAAAAAAGCTCATTCGAAGTGTCATGAAAGAAACTATTGTAAAAGGGGGTAAGGCAAAAACATTAAATGAGTTTCTCAAAGAAACATTAGAAGGGAAAATGGGAAGTGAGATTTATAAGAATTGTAAAAAGTTTTATCCTGTAAAAAGAGTTGAAATATTCAAAACAGAAATAAACCAGTTACCAGCGATAGAAATCGAGGATAAAAAACCTAAAAAGAAGGAAGGAACTGAAGAGCCTAAAGAAGCTGAGAAAAAAGAAGAGAAAAAACCAAAAACAAAAGAAAAGTTAACAGAAGATAAAGAATCCAAAACGAAAAAAGAGGAAATCAAAGCAAAAACTAAAGTAAAAAAAGAAGATATCAAAGAAGAAAAAGAAGTGAAAACAAAAGAAGAAAAGAAGGTAAAAAAACCAGCTTCTAAGAAAAAAGCTACAACTAAGAAAAAGGTTAAAACAACAACAAAGAAAAAAACTACCGCAAAAAAAACTAAAAAGGAATCAAAATAGTGATTTGAAACATCCATTTCTAATTTGAGATAAGTACTTTTATATAATCTTTCATATATTAGATATTGCTTTATGATAAAATATAGAAATATAGTTAGTATTATCTTTATACTTTTCCTTGTATCAAATGTTTTACTATCAATCAATGTAAAAGGTTGTAAAGATATAGTAGCAGTCGGCGACGCAACAGAGGGAGATTATAATCTCCTTTTGAAGGTGAGAGATCCAAGCAGGCCAGGACCTCAAGTTCTTTGCATCGTACCCGAAGGATATGAATATACCTATCATCATCCATGGACTGGAAAAACATTACAATTTACTGTACAGCATAAGTTCATAGGTGTTGCAACAAAGGAAGATATCATTCCAAATATTGTCAAACCGGGGATGTCTTTTAATAATGTAGGGTTGGCATTTGGTGATGCAGATACAAATTCAAATTGGAAGAACCCTACGAGAAATGCTTGGGATGATTTCGACTGGATGCGATATGCCTGTGAAAAAGCAGATAATGAGGATGAAGCAGTTGATCTGCTGACAAAAGATCTCGTTGACAACATGCACGCATCAGGAGTTTCTGAAAATCTTTTCATCGTCGGTCCAAAAAAAGCATTTCTTGTAGAAGCAGACGCATTTCACTATACAATTAAAGAAGTTGATGATCTTTTAGTAATGTCCAATTATCCAAAGGAATTGTGGAAAACCCAACGGCATAAGAAACTTCCTATTGCATCATCTTTTGATACGGAAAAAGAACAATACGTAAGACGTGGAAGAGTCGTACGATTAAACTCTATCTATGGTGTGAAAATCGTTGATATAGGTGAAGAGTGGGTTGTTGCACGGCAGGTTCCGTTTTTAAAATTCGATAAAATAATTAGGATTATGGGGACTAAAGTCAAGATAAAACTTGGAGAAAGAGAAACAGTTGGAGACTATAGTGTAAGACTATTAGACATAGATGGAAACAAAGCAAAGATTTCAGTTTGTTATGTGTTTAAAGCATGGGAAGAAAAAATGCTTGAGTGCATGCAACCTCGATATGGAAACATTGGAGTTAAAGATATGATGAATTGGTCTCGCCTGACTGGTGAAGATCTCGAAGGTTTAAGACCAATGTGTGAAGAAGTTTATCTCTATGAATCAGCAATGATATATAAGATTCCAGAGGAAAATTATGATGTGTTGAGTGGTGGTTGGTTTTCTGCAAATCATGCATGTTCTTCAATTTATGTCCCGGTTCATATCTGTAATACCGATATTTATGAACCGTATAAAACAGGTGAAGCCGCTGAATTATCACTGGAGTTATTAGAATCATACGGGAATCAATATCTACTATCTTCCTTGAGTGTTGTAGAGGATGTGTTTTTATATGAGACAGAAGAAATGGAAGAAATAGCAGAGGATTTGATTCAAAAAAATCTTGATGTATCATATTTTCTTACCGTCGTTGATATGGGTATGCAAAAACAAGCAATGCTTACACAACAGATTTGGAGTGAAACGCAAGGATCAGAAGAAGTCAGTTTGATAAAGAACATGTGGCAAAACAATTATTCCTACTCTCTAGAAATGATGGAAAACACGGTATATGCTCTTAACAACAGCTCTGAATCATCAGCTGTTGTTGATAAAATTATTGAGATTGTATTCAGTATCTGCGAGTCAAGAATGGACGCAGCTGGATCTATTGGAAAAAACACTTCGATGATTGAAGAAAAATTCAAAACTGGAAAAAATTTTCTGCAAAGAGGCCTGTATAGGTCTGGTTTTGACCACCTTCAAACATCATTCACATGCAGCAACATGTTATTGAATGGAAAAGAGACACCGATAAATACTGGAGATATTGAAACAAGCCAGAATGAAGAAATTTGGACTGATTTCAACATATTTTTGATTGTGATTCTATGTATCACTGTTTTTGTTATTCTAGTAAAAAAGAAGTTTAATGAATGAGCTTCATTTTTCAACTTAATAAAGTTTAGATATCTATGCTGCAAATCCCATACAGTAGAACGATGTGAACTAAAGGTCTCTTATTCTCTTGTGAGAACCGTAGTTACATCAGTACCAACAAGGGTTATGTTAAGGGTGTTATCATTATTATAAAATGAGTAATCATAAGAAAGTGTTGCTTGTCCGTGTAGGACTAATTTTCCACCAGTTATCTCATATGTTCCATTTGTCGATTCATGTAAATAAGTCCCATCAGAGAAGAAAGTATATTTCAGAAGATCACTTTCTAACTCATATTGCCATGTTCCAACAAATTTAAGCAAATCATCGCTAACATCTGTGTTCCCCTGATTATCACTTTCATTTGAGGCCGCACTCACGCACTCATAAACAAAATAACAACTGCAACTATGATGATAGCATAAAGAAGAAACGTAATTGGAAGAAAATTCATTTTGAAAATATGTTTAATCGATCTATTTTTTACTGGTCTAGGTTCATTTGCTATAATTTCATCATTTACCGATTTCTTCCTAATAGACCATCTTTTCATGGTGCATCCCACAAGAGAAATACTGTTGGTGCTATTTAAAAGTGCGGTTCATACGATTTTTAATTGGAAACACTCAGTGCATCCATTCAAAAATGTTTAAAAAAACATCCACGTTAGTCAGATGGGGTTTTCAGTGACAGATAATAAAAAAATAGTTATCATTGGATGTGGCGCTGGCGGTGGAACTGCTGCCCAATTTGCAAGAAAAACAGAGAGAAAAACTACAATAACCATTTTCGAACAAGGAAATTATACACAGTATTCAAAATGCGGACTCCCGTATGTAATCTCTGGTGAAATACCAGAATTTGATAGTTTAATTGAGTTTTCACAGGATTGGTTTAAAAAAGAATGCATCGATCTTTTTCTAGAGACAACCGTTGAGGAAATTAATATGGAAAATCAAATAGTTACAGCAAAAAAAGGCAACGAGCAAATAAAAAGAGAATATGATAGTTTGATTATTGCAACTGGTGCAAAACCCTCTATTCCGCCGATACAAAACATTCAGAAAAATGGAACGCTACTTGATGGTGTTTATGTCCTTAGAACTATTGACGACGGTAAACAGATTTCTTCGTGTATAAAAAAAGGTGGAAAGGCAACAATTGTGGGAGCAGGATTAATTGGTCTTGAGATGGCAGATGCTCTTCATAAAAAAGGTATGGATGTTACTGTTGTAGAGGCACTCCCCAATATACTTGCTAGTACTCTTGATGGTGATATGTGTGAGCCGATTCTTAAAGAGATGAGCGAGAAGATCAATGTTTATACAAATCATCTTGTTATAAAGGCAGAAGAAAAAGAAGGAAAAATTAAAGGTATTGTAATTCAGGATAAAGAGACAAACGAAGAAAAACAACTAAAAACTGATGTATTAGTGATTGCAGCTGGGACAAAACCAGAAACAATGCTTGCAGAAAGCATGGGATGCAAAATTGGGAAAACGGGTGGAATTGTTGTCGATGAAAGATCTGGAACATCGGTAAAAAATGTGTATGCTGTAGGTGATTGTACCCAATACAGTGATTTTGTCACAAATGAACCTCTCAGTGTTAGGTTGGGAAGTATTGTCGTACGACAAGGTATTGCCGCAGGTATCAATGCAGCAGGTGGTACGTACAATCTTCAAAAAGGATTTCTGTTTACACGTACGTCAGAGTTTTTTGGAATAGAAATTGCAGCGGTTGGCCCTGTAAAAGATGCCTGTCAAAACATACCAGTTATTTATGGTAAGTTCAAAGGCTCATCCCTACCTGGGTATTTCCCTGGTGGAAAGCCTATCTCAATGAAGGTAGGTGTTCATGAAAAAACAGGGGAGATTCTTTCTGCTCAAGCCGTTGGATATAACGTAGCACAACGGATAAACACATTTGCATGTGCTATCCTAAGTGGGGTAAATGTTGAAGATTTTAAGAAGTTAGAAACAGCATATGCCCCACCTCTTGCACCAACACTAGATGTTGTAACGCTTGTTTGTGATGTTGCCTCTTTAAAACGCAGGCGAAAAAGAAGGATACCATGAAGATTTTACATATGGCTGATACCCATCTTGGCTTTTCTGCTTATAGAAAGCTAACTGAAGATGGAATGAATAAGCGTGAAATCGATATCTACAATTCGTTCAAACAATGCATTGATTATGCCGTAAAATCAAAACCAGATCTAATTCTGCATGCTGGCGATTTATTTGATTCAGTTCGACCAACAAACAGAGCAATTACGGTTGCCTTGGAACAAATCATACGTCTTTCAAAAAAAAAGATACCATTTATCGTTATTTCAGGGAATCATGAAACGCCAAAGCTAAGAGAAACAGGAAACATCTTTAAAATATTTGAACACCTTGACCATGTTTATCCCATCTACAACAATAAATACGAGACGATTCCTTTTGAAATTGGAAGTAAAAAAATACTAATTCATGCAGTTCCTCATTGTCAAACAAAGGAAGGATTCCTTGATAATTTAAAAAAAGTGAAACCAGATAGTTCCGTAGATTTTAATGTGTTTATGGCACATGGAGCAGTAACTGGAATTAAAGAGTTTAAGATGAATGAGTTTAATGAACTTTTTATCCCTACAAAGGCTCTCAGTAAGGATTTTGACTATATCGCTCTTGGGCATTATCATAACTATACAGAAATAGTAGAAAACGCGTTTTATTCAGGATCACCTGAGCGGCTTACCTTTGCAGAGGTAGAAGGAAAAAAAGGATGTATAGAAATAGAACCTGGTTCGAAAACAAGATACAAGTTCATAGAAATTGATACCCGTCCTATGATTGATGCTGCTCCTATTAACTGTTCAAATCTAAATATCGAAGAAATAACACGAAATATACGAGAAATCATACAAAAAATTGAGCCGCACAATAAAATATTTCGCATAACATTAGAAAACATCCCGTCTCATATCTATAGAGGCATTGATTTTAATCAAATACGTAAACTATGCAGTGGGGCAGTTCATTTTGAGATAAAATCAGACGTTATAAAAGAAGGTGAATTACGAGTTAGTGAAAATTACAAGATCGAATCTATTGCAAGTGAATTTGAAAACTTTCTAAGAAATCGAGATATTACAGAAAAAGAGGTTTTGTTAAAACTAGGTCTAGAATATATTCAAAAAATTGAATCAAAAGATGAGGGTAGATGATACTGAAATCATTGAAGCTGAAAAATTTTAGAAAATTCCAGGATTCATATATCGAGTTTCCTGACGGAGTGACCGGCGTTGTTGGATTGAATGGAGCAGGGAAATCTACCATCTTTGAAGCTCTTGCTTGGACGCTGTATGGTTCTGTTGCTGCGAGAACATCAGCAGATCAGATAAAACGAGAAGGCACAGAGCATTCAGATCCCTGTAGAATTGAACTCGAATTTATCTTCGGAGACGACAACTATAGAGTAGTACGGGAGATGACTGGAAAAAATCTTACTGCCTCTGCATCTGTAACCGTGAATGGAACACTTGCGGCAAATGGCGCTGAAGTGGTAAGTAAATTCATCCAAAAAAAACTAGGGATGGATTTTAAATCGTTTTACACCTCTATTTTTGCTAAACAAAAAGAACTCAACGCCCTTTCTACAATGAATCCCAGCGAGAGAAGACCACTTATCTTAAGAATGCTAGGGATAAATGCACTGGATGAAATAATCGCTGAGATACGTTCAGATGCAAAAAACAAAAAAGATCTCATTGAAAAACTTGAGTTGGATCTTGTCGATGAAACAGGAAAAAATAGAATCCTCAAATTCGAAGAAGAGATAAAAACTCTTGAAGGAAACAAAGAGGAAATAGCTAAAAATATCAAGGAGAATAAGAAAAATATTTTACTTGTTGAAAAAGAATGTGACTTGATAAAAAAAGACTGTGATACAAACAAAACCATATATGAAAAAATATGTAAACGGAAAGAAGAGCTTGATGAAAAAAAGATACTGTTTGATGAGAAAAAAAGATTAGAAGAAGAAACGAAAAATCTAAAACAAAAAATTAAAGAAAGACATGGAAACATTGAAAAACAAAAAGTCAAACTAAAAAAGTTTGAAAAACTAGATAAAGAGCTAAAAAACCTTGAAACAATTCAGAACGGCAATAATGATGCTCTTGAAAAGATATTGAAAAAAATAGAAGAGAAGAAAATACTACGTAATCATATTAAAAAAGATATTAAGGAAATAACACTTAAAAAAACAGAGATAGAAAAAATGGGACCAAACGCCAAGTGTCCCACCTGTGAACGAGTTTTAGAAAAACAATATCATAAACTGTTAGAAGTCTACAGTAAAGAGGTGGCTGAAAAAAACAAGGAAATGACAACACTTGAAAAGGAAGGAGAGAAAGTAGAGGAAGAATATGAACGACTGTCTCGGCAAAAACAAGCCCTGCAGAAAAAAAATACCTATCTGCAGCATCAACTCATTGAAAAAGAAAAAATAAATACGACACTCCATGACTTATCAGAAGAAATATCAAAAGAAGAAAAATACTTGGAAAACAAAACAAAAGATCTCGCAGCGATTAATGGTATAGATTTTGATGAAAAAAAATATGCAGCAGTAAAAAACACAGTTGAAGAGTCATATAAGAAGTATCAATCATCACTCACCTCCTTAAGTGAAATACGAAACAAGTTGGAAAAATTAAAAATAAACCAAGAGCGAATGGAAGGAGAGAAAAACCTTGTTCTTCAACAAATAAAAAATCTACAACAAAACATCGAAGAACAACAAAAAATTATGAAGAAAATGAAGGAAAAGAAAAAAGAGATGCAGCATCTAAAAATGCTCAATGATATTATGACCTCCTTTCGAATCCATGTTATCTCTCAGATACGACCCACACTCTCCTTTTATGCATCAGAGCTTTTTGAAGGGCTTACTGATGGAAAATACTCAGAAATAGAGCTTGATGAAAACTACAATCTCATTATCTATGACAATGGATCTCCTTACACTATCGAACGATTTTCAGGAGGAGAAGAAGATCTTGCAAACCTCTGCATACGTCTTGCGATATCTGAAGTAATCACACAAAGAGCAGGGAGCATGTTTAACTTCATAGTACTTGATGAAATCTTTGGATCTCAAGACAACATTAGAAAACAAAACATTATACGAGCATTAAACAGTTTTTCTTCAAAATTTAGACAGATATTTCTCATCACCCATATCGAAGAAATTAAAAACTTCATGGAGAACTCAATGATAGTCTATGAAGAAGAAAATGGTGTGAGTAAAATAAAAATAGAATAAAAAGAAGAGAGCGGTTTATCTTCTTAATCGCAGTCTTCCTCTCTTTTGTTTCTTTTTAGGCTGTTGTGGTTCAGCAGGCATTTCAGGGTTTACCGGTTCAGTTTCTACATGTACTGGCTCGCTCTGTATGTTTTTTCTTAACTGATCCATAGAACTGAATAATTTGGTAAAGACCTCCTCGTTGGAGTCAAACCAGTTCTGCCACTCTTTTACTTCCTCTTTGAGTTTTCTATTTTCAGCCTCAGTCTCCTCATAGAGTCTGAAGAGTTTTGTAAGCCGTTCTTTTTCTTTTTCAAACTCAGCAGATACCTCTTCAAATTTTGTTTTAAACTCTGCTATTTCTTCTAATTTTTTTAACTCTTCAACTTGAGTTTCAAGTGAATCTATTATCTCATCTTTTGAAGATATTTCTCCATTTAAGGATCGAACTGTTCCCTCAAGTTGATCTCGCATTCCATCAAATTCCGTTATTCTTTGTCTTAATTCTTCTATCTGTTGTGCGTCTTGTTCTTTTTCTTCTAATTTCTGAGTTAATGTCGCAATTCTAGCATTAGCATCCTCTTCAAACTGTCTTTTCAACTCTTCCACTTCGCTCAGTTTACCTTCTAGCTCCACTGCTTTTTTCTCCTGATTTGCCAACTCTTCTTCCTGGCTTTTATATGCATCCCAGAGTTTTACAAGCCGTTCTTTTTCTTTCTCAAGTTCTTCACTATGTCTCCGAGCTCCTTCTGCTGCCTCCTCTCTTTTCCGTTCTGATTCTGAAAAACGGTCTTCGAAATCTTGTATCATAGTACTAAATTTATCTACCCCTTCGAGAGTCAACATACTTTGGATTCTCGCGAGATCTTCCGTGCCTTTGGAGAAGGAACTTTTTATTGAATCAATTTCAGTTGATGCTTGCTCCAATCTATCCATAAAATTTACTTTAGGTTCTTTAATCTCTAAATCCTCTTTATTTTCTTCAGTCATAATCAATGCCTCCCACCAATTTGGGTGTAAATAGAATAAGCTTGTTAATATTTAAGAGTTGTTGTTTTGACTAAACCCAGTGACACATCCTTTAAAAGATCTCGTAAAGTGTTCTCAGTAACATCAAATACCGGTGACATGTTGCTGAGTGGATAACCTGTCAAAAATAGATAGACAACTCTGAGAATTTCACTATCAGAAAGATGCCTCCTGTAAAACAATGTTCCATACCGTTTATTGAATGTCGTATTACAGATGTTACACTGATATCGCTGCGTTTTATTTTTCTGAAAAACAAACCTTATTACATCTTTGAAGCCGCAATGCGGACAACATGGAATCTCATCTTCTCCGTTTTTATCTTCCAAAATAACACTTTTTTTTTGCATTTTTACATCCTATCCACACAAGAGAAATACATTAGCCCTTTATAAACCAACACTCAATTGATGAGGTACCGGGGAATTACCGATTTCTTGTGTTTTGATAACTAATTTCATCTTTAGTAGATTCTCCATGACTCGATAGATTGTTGGTCTGCTAAAAAATCTAATATCTTTGTTTGTGGGCTATCGCCAAATATATCTTTAAACATTGTAGGCGTGCCTCCTTTTGCCTACTCTCGCATCACTCTTCGTTTTCTCCATCGCTTTCTTTCCTCCTCAACAGAGTGGTATATATATGTCAAAGTATTTAACAAAAATGTTAGCGATGTCTATTTACTTTACAAAAAGTTACTAAAATGGAATATTTTATAAGTGCAAGAATAAATACTAACTAAAGATGAGAGATCGAAAATGAAGTATAGAGACATTATAACAATCTTTGTAGTAATCTTTTTTATCATGTCGGTTGCTTATGTCCTTGGTGTTGATCCATCCATTTGGTTTTTACCAGTAATACTATTTATCTCCACAATTATTGTTGTTTATAAATTGTGGTTGTAGGTTTTTGTTTCTAAATTAACCATAATTCTTCCACTCTCACGATACTACAGGTTTCATAAATTAGTTTCTTCCCATGAAAAACAAACACCCTCAACCTTTTTTCAGGTAATTGGTTTTGTGTGGTGGGAAAAGGGGAGACTGTCAAGATAAGAACATTTCAGTGGTGGACATATCTAATGTTTTTTGTAGTTGTAATGTCAACTAAGATCACCAACATTCGGAATTCAAAGGGCATATAGGTAAATTAATAGCGAAATCCCTTCAGGTATCGAGTGTAAAGTCAACATTCATTCTCCTTATAAAATGTTGGCGATGTCACTTTACTTTACAGTAGTGAAAATTATAAAACTTGCTCTTTGATATGGAATTATGGTTCAGCAGGTTGAGGAAGATAAATATCAACAGAAAAACTGATTAAATAGTTGACATATATGATAAAAGAGGTGAAATTGGCATGAAGAAGATTATGACGGTGGATGATGAACCAGATCAAATATACACTATTAAACAAGCTTTAGAAAGTTTTGGTGATAAGTATGAAGTTATAGGTGCTGATAGTGGTATGCAATGCCTTGAACTATTAGAAAATAACCAGATTCCCGATCTCATATTGTTGGATATTATGATGCCTGAGATGAGTGGATGGGATGTACTTGCAAAATTGAAAGAAGACCCTGAATGGAAAAAGATTCCTATTTTCTTTCTGACAGCAAAAACAGATGATTACAGCAAGGAGTTTGGAAAGATATCGGCTCAGGACTATATTGAGAAACCTTTTAAACTCACAGATCTAAAGAAAAGAATTGATAAGGCTTTGAAGATATAAAAATGGC
>JAUWYM010000159.1 GCA_030615845.1 Thermoplasmatota archaeon
CATCAAAATACTTAAGAAGAAAGGACTACACGGAATGGCAATAACCGATCATAATACCATCGAAGGAGCTCTTAAATCATTACAGGTTAAACCAAAAGAATTTATTGTTATCCCTGGTGTAGAGATATCAACAAGACATGGACATATGCTTGCACTCAATGTGACTGAAAACATTACAAAACATCTTTCTGTTGAAGAAACAGTAGAAAAAATTATCGACGCGGGAGGCATCCCAATCCCCCCTCATCTTTTTAGAAACATGTCGGGAATTAAAAGAGAAAAACTTAAAAACATTCATACAAAACTATCGGCAATTGAAGTATTTAATAGCTGTAGTCTTCCTCAGACTAACTTAAAAACAGCAAAAATCGCAAAAGAATTTGGACTTGGTGGCATTGGAGGAAGTGATGCACATGAGCCTATGTATGCTGGATATGCCTATACAATTGTTGATACAACTGATATGAATGTTGATAGTATTCTTTCAGAAATAACTAAGAAAAAAACATGGGGTGAGGGAACGACAATGTCTCTTGAATACCGGCGTAATCGTATGATGAAATCAATCAAACAATTCTTTCAAAGAGGATTCAAGCGAATTTAGCATCATATTCGCCGTCATCAATTGCTTTTTGAATCTCACTAGGGCTCTTTCCCTCGACAGTAACGCCCATTGACCTGCAGGTTCCGATAATTTCTTTTGTTTTATGCTTTAAATCTCTTCCCAAAAGATTATCAAATTTCATCTTTGCAACTTTTATTGCTTGATCAATTGTGATATTTCCTGCCTTATGTCTTGATGGTGAACTGGCTCCTTTCTCTCCACCCATCTCGTTGATAATTAATGATGCAGCAGGAGGCGTCCCTACTTCTATTTCAAAATTCTTTGTCGTAGGATCAATAATGACTTTTACTGGAACTTTCATCCCATTAAACTGTTTTGTTTTATCATTGATGGTGTTGATGACCTGCATAATATTGACACCCATCGGACCAAGTGCTGGACCAAGTGGTGGACCCGCAGATGCTTTTCCTCCTTCAACAAGTGCTTTAATTGTTTCTGCCATACGTTTCACTCCTTTGTTTCTTCTTTAGCATCTTCCTCTTTTCTTTTAATAACTCGAACTTGTTCTCCACGAACAGTAATTGGTATAGGAACCATTGACTCTAAGAGTTCAACGGTAATTTCCTCTTTTGAATAATCAATATGGGTAATTTTTGCTTTTTCACCTCTAAAGGGTCCTGCGACCATTTCAACAGTATCTCCTTCGGTAATCTTTGCGACTGCAGAGGCTGGCGTAAGAAAATGTTCAATTTGCTCAATAGGAGTATCGCCATCAAGCATGTTTCGAGCATACGACATCGTTTTAATCACATTCTTTAACAACTCTTCATCAAAACCTTCCACAAAAATATATCCCCGAAGATCAGGCGTTACAAGAATTGCTGGAATGTCAATTTTTGATTTCATTGCCCTACTGTTGATAAGATCAGCAGCGTTTTGTTCTTTACCAACTTGTGTTTTCAAAGTAAATATTTGTGATTTTTCCTCAGAAGTTTCATCAAAATCAGTATTATGCACGATATACACCAACCATTCAATAACCAAGTGCTGATAGTATCCAGGGTATAACTTGGTCTACTATTATATAGATTGTAAAACCAAGCGCTCCAACGGCAAGGATGCCAAGGCCAGTAATTTTTGCTGTTTTCTCATATTCTTCATTTGTGGGTTTCCGAGCCATTTTCAGGACTCGACCGTATTTTCCTTTCCCTATTCTTTCCTGTCTTGCTTCAATTCTATGTTGTATTTCCCATGCTCTATTAATTATGCCGCCTTCTTTTCTCAATCTGGACACCTATAACGGATAAGGGTCAAATAGTAAGTCATATATAAAGAATTTGCCTGGTTTTTACGTGACAGCATTACTTTTTATCTCAAAAGTCTTATGAATCATGGATGTATGAAAAAAAATGGATATAACGATGTTTTTTTGATTTTTGGATTCTCTTCTTATGAAACAACATCGATTCCGAATTCTTTATTTTCAAGTGGTCGATGAGCTGGACCAAGTATCTGCTTGGATTTCACTCCAGTAATTACAAGCATTGCACGGATATTTCGTTTCAACGAGGGTTCAATGGTGGTTCCCCAGATAATACGGGCGTTTTGATCAATTCTTGAGTAGATTTCTTCGACAACCTTCTCAGCCTCAGAAATAGTCATGTCTTCTCCACCAGTCACATTGACTAGAGCACCTGTTGCCTCTGAAATATCAACTTCAAGCAGTGGAGAGTTTAGTGCCTCAGAAACAGCGTTTACTGCTTTGTTTTCACCTTCGGCTTCACCAAGACCAATCATAGCAACACCGCCTCGTTTCATCACTGTTTTAAGATCCGCAAAATCTAAATTGACAAGACCCGGCATCGTTATCATTTCAGTTATTCCCTTGATTGACCGCATAAGTACTTCATCGGCGACCTTAAATGCAGCATTCAGTGAAAGATTAGGAACAATGTCAAGCAGTTTGTCATTTGGTATCACTATTACGGTATCGCAGATGTCCCGCAGTCGTTGCAAACCTGTTTCTGCATTTTCCATTCGTATGACGCCTTCAACACCGAAGGGGAGTGTTACAACACCAATTGTTAAGGCACCTGTTTCTTTTGCAATCTGAGCTATTATAGGAGCAGAACCAGTACCTGTCCCTCCGCCAAGACCACAGGTCACAAAAACCATATCAGCAGGGACCATAGATTCACGAATGTCTTGTTCACTTTCCCTTGCAGCCTCTTCTCCGATTTGCGGGAGAGAACCAGCACCAAGGCCACGGGTGAGATGTCTGCCGATGAGGATTTTATGGGGTGATTCCGAGAGCAAAAGATGTTGAGCATCAGTATTGATTGATATCAAATCTGCACCGGTAATGCTTTCTGCAAAACAACGTGCAATAGTATTGGTACCAGCACCGCCACACCCAACAACTTTAATGGTTGTCGTCAGTCCGGCAAGAACTCTCTCTAATTCCGCGTTATTAACGCCTGCAATTTTAACGTTTTTTTGTTGTTCAATTGGAATTGATTTCTCAATTACCTTTTTAACATCTTTTTTAGAGTTTTTTGCATTATTTTTCTTTTTATTTTCTGCTGCAATTACATCCTCAACAATCTTTTTCATTAATAGGTCACCATCCTCGCAATAACACTCCCATCATTAT
>JAUWYM010000105.1 GCA_030615845.1 Thermoplasmatota archaeon
AACCAAGATTCATGTGTTCTCTTCTCTGTATCGTCCGTGAAAAATTGTTGAATGAATAAAAACTTTTTTTAAGGAGACACACACCATTCAACAGTTCTTCTTCAGACATCAATTTTGGTTTAAAATTCACCATGCTCATCATATATCGTGACCAATCTTTTGAAATAATCCGTCCCTCTCTTTCAAGTCTATCAAAAAGCGGTGTACCCGGGAATGGAGTCATAATATGAAACTCAGCGATAGTAAGCCCTAAATCATTGACTGCAGCAAGCGTACTTTCAAACACCTCAGTTGTGTCATTATCAAGACCAAAAACAAAATGACCATGGATATCCATCCCATAATCTCGTATCTTTTTTATTACAGGAAGATACTCCTCAACCTTATTTGTCTTCTTTCCAATTTGACGAATATTTTTCTCAGAAAACGATTCAAAACCAATATACCATTTCGTACATCCCGCCTCACTTGCGAGTTTTAACAGTTCTTCATCTTTATACAACGTACCTACATTTCCATTACAAGTGAATCTTTTATTAAGTCCTTTCAACTCTTTAAAAAGAGATTTTGAATACGCTGGATGTGAGGTGAGAGACGGATCATAAAAATGAAAGTATTTCTGAGAGATGGTTTTTATTTCATCAATGACATTTTCCACAGGTCGCTTGCGAACAATAGCGCCATATTTCATGTTTGAAATGGCACAGAACTCACAGCGATTTGGACATCCTCGTGATGCTTGAACTGCAGCAAAAAAACAATTACTCCCAGTCTGATCTCTCCTAGCGGGAGATATATCGTTTTGATCTACTACTCGATCAGCTATGTAAAATGGTTTTAACACGTTATCTTTTGCATCCTGTAATAATTGTGGCCAGGTATATTCGGCTTCCCCGATGACTACGCTATCGGCATGCTTTTTTGCTTCTTCTGGTAACGCTGATGGATGATATCCACCTAAAACAACTTTTATTCCTCGTTTTTTAAAGCTATCTGCAATTTCATATGCACGATCTACGTAGGCAGTAAAAGCGGTTATTCCAACAAGATCATAATGCTCATCATAATTGATTTTCTTACCTATTCTTTCATCGATAATTTCTACTTCATGATCCTCAGGTGTAATTGCATATAACTGCTCCAATGTGAGGGGTGGTGCATAGAATTTATTCATTGCCCGCTCGACATTGCGTTTCCAAATACCTTTTTGAAGTAGAGACAAATGCGGCTGAATGAGAAGAATCTTCATGAGACCACAGTGTTTATATTTAATTCTCCGAATGGTTTAAATCCTTTTTGATAATACACCGCTACAAAAAGGGTGATTATTGTGACAAAGCGCGCTTATAATTTTTATGCAGGTCCAGCAACCTTGCCGCTTCCTGTGTTAAAGAAAGCGCAAAAGGAGCTTTTGGACTTCAAGGGAACAGGAATGTCACTTATGGAGATTTCTCATCGGTCTAAAGAATATGCCGCGGTACATGCAGAGGCTTCAAATCTAGTGAGAGAACTCATGAGCCTTCCAGATGAATATAAAGTATTGTGGCTTCAGGGTGGCGCCTCCTCACAGTTCTATATGGTTCCGTTGAATCTTCAGAGAGGGGGAAAGCCAATGGAATACGTGAATACGGGTGCGTGGTCCAAGAAGGCCATTAAGGAAGGAAAGTTTTATGGTGATGTGAAGGTTGTTGCCAGCTCTGAAGATGAAACATTCTCCTACATCCCAAAAAATATCGAGTTTAGTGAAGATGCAGCATTTGCCCATATTACTGGGAATAACACTATCTATGGAACGGAGTATCATGAATGGCCAAAAGTACCTAGTAACGTTCCACTTGCCTGCGATATGTCATCAAACATAATGGATAAAGTCATAGATCCTAAAAAATTTGGAGTTATCTATGCTGGCGCTCAGAAAAACATAGGACCTGCAGGAGTTACCCTTGTTATCGTAAGAGAAGATCTTCTTAACAGAGTACCCGAGAATATACCTACCATGCAGAAGTGGAAGACACATGTAGAAAAAGATTCACTTTTTAACACAGGTCCATGTTGGGCAATTTATATGTGCAAACTGTCCTTAGAACATCTGAAAGGTCTTGGTGGTGTTTCTGCGATTGAAAAGATCAACAGGAGAAAAGCTAAAATACTCTACGATTTAATAGACAATTCAGATGGCTTTTATAAAGGACATGCAAATCCTGATTCTAGATCTCTTATGAATATAACCTTTAATTTATCAACACCAGATCTTGAAGCAAAGTGCGTAGCTGAAGGACTTGCAAAAGGTCTTGTTGGTCTTAAGGGACATAGATCCATAGGTGGCATGAGAGCCTCCATCTATAATGCTATGCCAACTGAAGGCATACAGGCACTGGCTGACTTCATGAAGGAATTCCAAGAGACCAATCAATAAAAAATACTACTCCTCTTTTTTATATATCTTTATAGCTATTGATAGAATTATCAAGATATATATTTTCATATATACTAAATTAAAAATATTTTCAAAAATAAAGTATATGATTTTCCCAGAAGAAAATATATTTGTAAAATATTACAAAAATATACATAAACCAAATTGTTTAAGTATATATGTATATAGCCATGATGCAATGATGTAACCCATTAATACTTTCAGTAATCTCCATCTATGATATATAAACAATGAAAGACCTACCACTATTAATTAGACGGGAGCTATGGGGGACATGCCAGCATCCCTCCTACGCTGGCATCTCTGCCACATAACTAAAAATCATCAAGTGTTCTCATTTTGCTTTCTTTCATAAGCTTTTGAGCTGTTTTCCACGAATGTCGAACATGCGGTGGTAATTCCCCATATGTTTCAACCCAGATCTTAAGAAACTTTTTTGTAATTGGATCTGCAGGATAACCACTCCCAAGAGGAAGATTCAGCTTTTTTTCAAGATCAACCGCAATTTTACGTACGATTTCATCTCTAGTGGTTTTCGCAAGAATTGATGCAGCTCCCACAATTGGATATATATCATCAGCCTTATGTTTGGAAATAATCTTCGGACGAAACGATAGTTTTGATAAAATATTCCTACCGAAACGCTCTTCATTAACATCAGCAGCATCAACATAGCAAATATCAGGTTTCAACTTACTTATTGCTTTACTAAACGCATTCACCTCAATTTCATTAAGAGTCATAACCTTTCGCATATCATCAATATCAGAAGCAGAAATAACTAAAATCTCATATTTTACGGCACGTTCTTTTATTTTTTTAGCTAAAAATTCCCTTCGTTTAGGGGTTATTTTTTTTGAATCTCGAACATTGAGACTCGCAAGTTCTGAATCGTCTTCAAAAATGACGCCAGCAATCACCAATGGACCAAGAACAGGACCTTTACCCGCTTCATCTACACCACAAATCATTCAAATCTAGTAACATTTTGAGGTAAAAAGATGTTGCGGAAAGATAATATGATAGGCAATTTTTTATTATAAAAGTTTATTCAAACCCTAAACGCCGCCGTAGCTTAGCTGGTGGAGCGGCTGATTCGTAATCAGCAGGTCAAGGGTTCAAATCCCTTCGGCGGCTTCAGCACTCATCAGAAAAGGCCCACACCATCGTTTATCTCTAAAAACCTACTTTTTCTTTTTTGACTTTACAATATCACCTACTGCCTTTCCACCTTGCAGGTAGGCTTCAGAAATATCTCTACTTCGCTTTATTGCATTCTCCATTTCTCTACTTTGAATCATACCATCTTCTCCTGTATCTTTCTCTTTAAAATGTTTCCTTAAAGCTTTAAAGCACATACAATCAAAAAAATAAATAGAAACCATAGATACTTATAATTTCCCATCTTAAACAGAATAGAAGAAGAAAGATTTTTAGAAAGATTTTGTACTATCAAAAGAAAAAACTACCACACCTTATCAACGTCGATATCCACTGATTCTTTTTTCTTTTTCTTTGTTTTTTTCTCTCCATTGAGTTGATCGAGCATCCCACGAAACTCACTTGTTCTCTCATCTATTCTTTGTCCGCAGCTTGCAACGGCAAGTTCACCTCTTGTTTTTTCAATGAGACCTCGCACCATATCTTGTTTTCTTTTTATCGGAATCAATGCAGAGGGGTAATCAAAACTCATGATGGCATCATATATATTATCCATATATTTGAGATATTCATTTGCTTTTGACGGCTCTCCCTCCAGTATAAAATCCAGTGCACCTCTCCGAAGTTCTCCAACTACATCACAAAGACCCAGTAAATAAGAACTATATGTGGTCTGTATCGAATCAGGATCTGGTAAATCTTCACCATCCATTATGTTATAAAGACAGTGAGCCTCGACAAATTCTTGGGCAGCATTTTCAACAAAACCAGCATGAAATAAATCAGGATAATCCCTTGTTAAATCATATAACTCTGCAAGTTTTGCAGAAGACTGTTTAATATAGCCATCTGCTTCTTTGATTTTATCATTATGAAGACATTGAATTGCCTT
>JAUWYM010000038.1 GCA_030615845.1 Thermoplasmatota archaeon
GGAACAGGGCCATGGTATAATGAAAAGCTCCATAACTTTACAAATGAAAAAATCGGATATATACTCGACCAACTGAACAACATATTGGATCTTATTGAAAACTATGAAATGCTCGATGATTATATTGATGGCCCAGCTTGGCTTGGAATTCTTGCTGGAACAAACATGATCCCAATGTACTATTACAGTCCCTCTCAACCCGGTCTTTATGAAAAAGGACTTCCTTCTGATAACCCGTATTCGCTCAATGAGACTCTTTCTGTTGGACGTATCGTCGGCTGGGATGCACAAGATGTTTCACTATTGATAGCCAGGACGTTATTCTACAAGGATATCTGTGGTCAGCCAGATGGTGAAAAAGATTGGCATAACAGATTTAGTTTTATCTTCGGCGAAGGATTTGGAGAAACAGGAGGAATCTTCCACCAGATACCCTACTCACGAGAGATAAGAAAATATGGTTTTTACACCAAAGTCTTTGGCGATCTACGAAACAGCAGACAGTTTGCTGAGTTATTTAATGTATATACTGGATCAAACTATATAGAGTATCTTGGTCATGGAGACTGGTTCTGGTACTCACCCTCACTGTATGGTCTTGATTATTACAGCAAAGCAATTGACGTAGCACATGTAAAAGATTGGATATATGACAAACCAAGCATGTTTCTAACCTCTGCCTGTCTCATGGGACGTATCGATGGCATACCACCTCGTATGAACATAGGAATAGCTATGCTTCATGCAGGCTGCAACTGTTTTATCGGCGCAACAAGAGAAACAGGGCAAGAAGCAGGTCTCACGGTTCTTGAAAATCATTTAATAAGAGATGATTTCAGCATCGGTGAAGCATTACGAGGAGAAAAAAAGGTGGATAAAGAACCACCGACCTACTACGTACGCGTTCTCTATGGCGATCCCGCATTTAACCCATATGAGCCAAACAACGGGTTTAGTAATCAAGGAAGACCCGGTCTTCTTTGAAAATAATTTATCCTATAATAAGAACTAATGGTCCAAACAGGAGACCTCTCACTGTTACTTCTACGTCATCAACAGCTACAGTGATTAGTGGGAGGCCAATTCCAAATAATTTATCAGTTTGTATGATCTCTGATTCTCCAATGGGTAGGTTTTCAATGATTCCTGAGGTTCCTTCTTCAACAAGAATTATTCCGCCGTCAAAGGAGATATTCCACAGGAGATCTTCAAGATCGATATCTACTTGGTTGGTTAGTGTTGCTTTAACTCCGAGTCCTCCTTGAATGACGATATCTACTTTTGGTATTCCTGCAATATCAATTTCAATAGGTTCTGACCAGTCGCTACTTATTGATCCATTGTCATCTTTTGCCTTTACTGAAATTTCGTAGGTTCCTTCTTCCCTCCAGTAATGGGTTGATTCAACGGTTTCTCCAGATGCATAAGGACCTTCCCAGTCGCTTATTTCATCTCCCCAGTCCCATTTATAGCAGATTTGATCTGATTCAGGATCAGTTGTTGACGTTGAGAACGTGTATTCAGTATAGGCATCTCCTTCTGTTGGTCCATCTGGTTGATCGGGTGTATCTGGTGGATTTGATGAACCACCTGGGTTTGATAATGTTGCCAGTGTTGCAAGTATTAATCTGGTACATTTCATATCATATGTTAAGTTCATATGTTCGATGGTATCCTGTGGTGAATGATAGTAATGGTTAAATTCATATTCGTGGTAGAACAATGCATCATAGTCATATTCCCAGAAATAGTAATGATCGCTCCCCCATGACCAACCACTCGGGAGGACATCGAGATCTATTAAATCTTCATATTGAGTTGCGATATCGTCAGTGTAATCAACAAGCCAATATGAGTCATCATTATGATATACTTTTACTTTGCTACCTTCGAATTCATCTTCTGCAAATCCAATCATGTCGACGTTTAGAGTTGCAACAATATTGTCTCCATTTGAATAGGCCTCTTGGGCATATCTTTCACTGCCGAGAAGTCCTTGTTCTTCACCAGAAAACGTAACAAATCGAATAGTATGATTAAACGAATATTGACTCATGATATATGCTGCTGCAAGTGTTGCAACAGTTCCTGAACCATCATCATCAGCACCAGGACTTCCAGGAACACTATCGTAATGGCCGCAGATGATATAGATTTCATCACTTGTTTGATCAAGTCCGTGTAATGTTGCCTCTATATTTTCACTATCATAACCGCTATTACTCCAGCTATGATATCGAACGTCAAGTCCCATACTTTGAAATTGATCATAGATCCAGTCTCCTGCTTGCTCACATGCTGTAGTTTCAGTTACTCTTGGTCCGAAGGCTACAAGATCTTCCAGATAGTCTAAGATCATTGATTCATCCAACTGTTGAATCATATCAATAATTATGTCGTTTCTACTTACTGTATCTGTATTATGACGTCTCGAGATTTTTTCAATGTTTTCAGAAACCTCATGGATTGGAAAAGGAAAAGACATGTCACCAGGAAGTGGTGGTGGTCCTCCATAATTAAAAGACTGAGAAAAGGATTGGTTTATGTTTGGAATGATCCTAGTTTCTGTTGCAAAACCAGAAATAGGTATTATCAATGTAATCGCCAGCATCAAAACTATAATTGCTTCAATTTTTCTTTTAATAGTTTATTCCCCCTAAATATTAAATAATTTTTCATGTATATAAATCTTACAAGTTTTTTATTCTCTTCTCTACCTTGTTTGTTTTCATCAATACTTGCATTTACAATCGCACCTCCCATTAGGAGCATTGTAATTAAAAAAATAATTACTTTTCCTAGCTTTTTATCACTTGTTTTCTTCATATTCAATCCCCTTATTATATACTATAGTCTATCCCAATATTTAAATTATTCTACAATAGCAACCCATTTTACAAAATAATATGAGGAATTCGAGCTCTGTAGTACTTATTTGAAACAAATGACATGTTTAACCGGTTTTCCCCAATCTAAACTCTATAACATTTAATCGACGAGGCATGCAAAATCGAATTTTTCAACCTGGAAGAAAAGAATTCAGTAGAGTTTAAATATGGAAATTAGATAAAAGGGCTGGGACGAGGCACCTATGAGTATAGTAGATTTAACATCAATGGCAGAAGCACAAGCAGAACTAAGAAAAGAAATCAATGCGCGGCTCGCAAAACTTCAGAATGAATCTTCAGAGTACTGTTTTCAATGCGCTAAATGCACTGCTGGCTGTGAAGCTCATAAACTACTAGAGCTTGAACCACATAAAATCGTTGCACTTCTGAAGAGAGGTTTGATTGATGAAATGGTCAACTCAGATGTTATTTGGACATGTATGAGTTGTTTTAAATGTTGGGAGCGGTGTCCGCAAAAAGTAGCGCCTGTTGAGATATTAAATGCATTGAAAAACATGGCTGTTGCAAGTGGGAAACAGATACCTGGAAAGTATACGGCTATGTTGCAGTCTGTTCTTTCCATTTGTCTCATTCAAGACGTACAAGAGGTGACAACACATGAAGGTAAAACAATGAAACGAGATACATTGGGGTTGCCACCGCTGTCTAAACCAACAGATGCATCGAAATTTCAAATGGTGCTAACGAAACTTGCTGTTGAAAAAATCTGAGAGGAATAACATGAAGAAATATGCGCTTTACCCTGGTTGTTTAATGCCAACGGAACAATATGCCTATGAACTTTCTCTTCGAGAAGTGTTTCCATTGCTCGATGTAGAACTTGTTGATGTCGACGGTTTTTCGTGTTGCGGAGAACCTTTGAAGAGCATCAATAAGATGATGACATTGTATCTTGCAGCCCGAAATCTTGCTATTGGTGAAAAACAGGGACTTGATCTTTTTGTACCTTGTCCTATGTGTCATTTTTCATTGAGCGAATGTAAGCATGTTCTCAAGAGCAATAAAGAGATGAGGGATAAAATCAACTCGATGCTTGCATCTGAAGATCTCACCTATAAAGGCACTGCTGGGTTGGTGCATACCGTTGATTTACTACATGACATTATTGGTGTTGAAGAGATAAAAAACCGTGTGAAAAATCCATTGAAAGATCTTAAGTTAGCAACGCATTATGGATGTCATCTACTTCGACCTAGTGAGATCGGTCGTCCTGTAGATTCTGAAAATCCTCAGAAGATGGAGGCAGTTCTTGATGCTCTGGGTGCCAAATGCTCGTTTTATCCAGAGAAACTAGATTGCTGTGGTGCTCCTATTGATGCAAATCTTCCTGAGTCAGCATTGACAAAAACTGGGCAAAAACTGCAAGCAATTCAAGATCATGGTTTTGATGCCATAGTTGACGTCTGCCCATGGTGCCATAAGATGTTTGATTCACGGCAGAGTAAAGCAGGTGAAACAGTCGCTGCCAAACTTGACATTCCTGTATTATATCTGACACAGTGGCTTGGCCTAGCGCTTGGTGTGAAAAAGGAGAAATTAGGTCTTCATTTAAATAGCAGTCCTGTTGATAAGTTGGAACTAAAATGAGGGAGAGCAGAATGAATAGAAAAATCGGCGTGTTTGTTTGTCATTGCGGTATTAATATTTCTAAGACAGTTGACGTTGAGGCGTTAACAAAGTATACAAGCTTGCTTGATGACGTGGTTGTAAGTGAGAACTACAAGTATATGTGTTCTGATCTTGGTGCTCAACTTATCAAAAAATCCATCAAAAAACATAAACTAGATGGTGTGGTCATTGCTTGCTGTTCTCCTCGAATGCACGAGCATACCTTTCGACAGGTGGTTGAGGATGGTGGTTTAAATCAGTTTAATGTAGAGATTGTAAACATACGAGAGCAATGCTCGTGGGCACATGAAGATAAAAAAAGTGCGACAGAGAAAGCGAAATCCTTGGTGCGTGCTGCAGTTGCAAAAACACGAATGTTGGAATCATTAGAATCTTCAACGATTGCTGTAACACCGAAAGCACTTGTGATCGGTGGCGGGATTGCTGGTATTCAGACATCGCTTGATCTTGCTAATGCAGGATATAAAGTGTCTCTTGTTGAACGATCGCCAAGTATTGGTGGACGGATGGCACAGCTTGATAAAACCTTTCCAACGCTTGATTGTTCATCTTGTATTTTGACTCCTAAGATGATGGAGGTATCTAATCATCCCAATATCGAACTGATTACCTACGCTGAGGTGACAAGTGTTGATGGAAGCATCGGTAACTATACAGTGAAGATAACAAAACATCCACGGTATGTTGACATGGAGAAATGTACAGGATGCGATGATTGCGCTGCAGCTTGTAGGATGAAAGGCAGAGTGCCTAATGAATTCGATATGAATATGGGGAAACGTGGCGCTGTCTACATTCCCTTTCCGCAGGCGATACCATTGAAATATACTATTGATCCAAAGTATTGTCTTTTTTTGACTCGTGATAAATGTGGGACGTCACCTGCTTGTCAAGATGCATGTGCACCAAAAGCTATTGATTTTGATCAGAAAGATGAAGAAATTGAACGAACCGTTGGTGCGATTGTTGTGGCTACAGGATATGATCTTATGGATCCTGCAGGTCTTTATGAATATGGCTATAATTATTCCTCAGATGTCATCACTACACTTGAACTGGAGCGACTGATTAGCTCTTCTGGGCCTACATTAGGTGAGATTCTCCGTCCTTCTAATGCGGAGAAACCAAAAAGCATCACTTTTATCTTATGTGTTGGTTCTCGAGACGAAACAGAATATCAATGGTGTTGCCGTATAGGCTGTATGAGTGCACTGAAACATGTCTATCTGCTTCGGGAGAAACTTGGCGATGATGTTGAAATCAATATTTGTTATAATGATGTCAGATCTTTTGGTAAAGGATACGAAGAATTTTATAGAACAATTAGAGGCGTGAACGCCAACTTTTTTAGAGGACGGCCATCAGAAGTTCGACCGATGAAGGATCATTTGAAGATCGATATCTTTGATACAATGACTAGTAAACTCTTCGAGGTTAAAACTGATATGGTGGTTCTTGTACCTGCACTTGTTCCTCGCGTGGGTTCTGATGAACTTACTCGGGTTCTTCATATCTCTCAAAGTGGTGATGGATTCTTCTTAGAGGCTCATCCGAAACTCCGTCCGATGGATACATTTACCGACGGTATTTTTATTGCTGGATGCTGTCAAGGTCCAAAAGATATTCAGGATTCTGTGTCACAGGCAAGTGGTGCTGCATCTCGAGCGTTAACGATCCTTTCGAAGAAAGAATTAGAAATTGAGCCGTTAATTGCTCAGGTGAATGAAGATGTTTGTTCTGGATGTGGTATCTGCGTATCAATTTGTAGTTTTAATGCAATCGAACTTGTAAAAGACGAAGACGGAAAAACTCATTCAAAAGTCAATGAAGCGTTATGTAAGGGCTGTGGTGCCTGTGTTGGTTCGTGTCCTTCTGGTGCAATGCAACAACATGGATTCAAGGATAACCAAATGCTTCCTATGGTTGACGAAACAGTGTAAATAGTTGTTAGAAGAATATGCATACAACGATATTTTTATTGTGACGGTATAAGTATAAAGAATAATAGTACAAATCCTTTTGCTGTTATTGTACCGCCTTCTACTGTCGCTGTTATATCAATAGGGCCAAATCCAAATACAGGTATATCTAAAGAAAACTCACTGTCAAATGGAATGGAAGAAATAATACCATCATAATGATCATTTATCATGCCAAGTATTCCCCCAATCACTGAAATATCAAATTCTACACCAAATACGTCAACATCTCCAACATTTCTGATAATCAAATGTACGCCGATACCACCAGTAATTTCTACTTCAAGTTCGTCATCAAATACAGATATATTTGACTCGTCGTTTAGTATTTGAGAATCTTCATCATCTATACCAGTCGATGTTGCACCAGCTCCAAGTCCACTAAGAATTAAAACTCCAACCAAGAGTATTGTAAGTATGTGTCTCATAATTTTTTCCCATGTAAACATAGACTTACGTGCATATAAACCGTTTTAAGCCATTATCCCCTCCGTAACAACAGGAGAAAAAAAAGAAGGAGATGTTAAACCAAGTCTCTAAAGTTTTAATAGCTATAGTAGATATTGTAGTAGTGGGGGGGGGCAGAT
>JAUWYM010000180.1 GCA_030615845.1 Thermoplasmatota archaeon
CCTATGTGGTAGAATCGTTTTTTTACTTCAAATGCGAGTAGCTCTTTTTGTTTTATAAGATCAGAGAATAAGTCGTTTGTTGAATAAAACGTATCTTTTGGAACGTTGTTAAGTGTTTTTTTTCTGAAGAGACCGACTCCATAATCAACGTATGTCATATCTTTTGTGTTTTGTCCACCATATCTTATTACTCTACCGTTTTTTACAATAAGGTTGCTTGTATCATATTTATCAAAATTTTGATAAACAACCATTAAAGCTAGTTTGTTTTGCTCTTGGAAATATGAGTATACTTTATTGAAATCGACGAAAACATAGGAGTCACCATATAATGTAAAAAAACTATCATTTAAAAGTGATCCAGCTTTTTTAATGGCACCAATTGGCCCAAGTGGGTTTTTTTTATCACTGCTGTAACAGATGTTTACTCCGAATTTTTCTCCGTTTCCAAAATATTTTTCGATCTGTTCTGAAAGATAACCCACACATAACACGATATCGGTTATCGAATGTTTTTTTACATTCTCTATCTGGTATTCAAGAAATGGTTTACCCTTTATTTGTATCATTGATTTTGGTGTATCTTTGGTAAGGCTGCCAAGTCTTGTTGCAAGCCCGCCGCATAAAATAACCATTTGCATAGGAAAACAAATAATAGAAATACGTATTTGTTAAAAGATTTTCTTTTTAGACGGTAACTATTGTTTTTTCTGCTGCTTTGAATTCTTCCCATGCTTGTTCGAATTCTTTTAATGTTTTTACTGTTGTCTCATGATACGGCATCTGATCAAGTATCTTATAAGGGATTGTTATGATATGAGGCTTTGCAGAAGCTATCTCTACGACGTCATTTGGGTTTCGTATACTTCCGACAATGAGTTTTGTCTTGTACCCTCCTTCATCAATTATTGCTCGAGATTGTTTTATCACCTCTACTGGGTCATCTCCTGAGTCTCGGATTCTATTGAAGAAAAGACTTGCATAGGATGCACCAGCAGTAACTGCTAAAAATGCTTGGTTGGCACTCATCATCGCGGTCACATTTGTTTTTATACCTTCACTCTCCAGAATATTTACTGCTTTTAACCCACTGCCGTCTGCAAGCATGGGGACTTTAATGATGACGTTTTTACCCCATGTATTGTATTCCCTTGCTGTTTCAATAAGTTCGTCTAAGTTATTAGTTCCTTCTAAGCTTACGGGATGGGGGTACACTATTTTAAGGATTTTTTTTGATTGTTCCTCAAAATTTACGCCCTTTTCTTTAAGAAATATCTTTTGGTTTGTTGTCACGCCTTTTATGATTCCCCAGGGGAGAATATCGTTTATTTCATCAATATTTGCTGTGTCGAGAAAGATTTCCGTCTTTAACCACGCTCCTTGGTTTCGATAATCAAAGATGCCTTATATAGATTTGGTTTTATATAATCGGGTTTTATGTTTTCATCTTCCATATATCTACAGAGATCGCATTTCATCCTACCGATAAGTATTGTCTTGCAGCCAGCATTTTGACCTGACGCGATATCGTTAATTCCATCTCCAATCATCCACGATTTTGAAAGATCAATAGTATGTTCCCTTGCCGCCGTAAGAACCATACCTGACTTGGGTTTTCTACAGCTACAGATTTTTTTATATTTCTTTACTGTCGCATACGGGTGATGAAAACAATAGTATTCTGCATCAACTACTGCACCTTTTTTTTGTAACTCTGTTTTCATTTTTTCTCGTATTTTTTCAAAAACATCCATAGAAAAATGATCTTTTGCTATCCCGGGTTGATTAGAAACAACAATGACTTTAAACCCTAAATCATGAAATTTGTTGATTGCGGTTGCTACTTTTGGTAAAAGTGTAAATTGGTCAACCGTAAATGGAGAATCGATAATTCCCATTTCTTTATGATAAATGACTTCGTTTATGACGCCATCTCTATCAAGAAAAACAGCTTTATTTTTCATAGTCTTACTCATTGTATTCCGCAATTTTTTCTTTCAGTCGAAATGCAATCAAATGTTGTAAAACGACATGGAATGCTTCAACATGTGGCGTTGCATTGAACGGTACCACAACACAGACGTCTGCAACATCTTTCATGGCACCACCATCAAACCCACTGAATCCAATGGTCTTACCATCATGTTTTTTGACGTAGTCCATTGCTTTGAGAATATTTTGAGACCAAAGACCTGCCTTGTCTTTTCCAGAGCCGCCATGAACGCTGAGACAAACAAGGACATCTCCTGCCCTATAGAGGTTTTTTAATTGTTCAATAAAAAGGTCATCAAACCCTTCATCATTGATCAATGCTGTCATTAGTGGAATGTTGTCATTAAGACAGAATGCTTTGAAGCGTTTTTTATCCTTTACTATCGTTACTTTGAAGAGGTCGCACATAAAATGGGTTGCCGTTCCTGCAGATCCTCCATTGCCGCAGAAAAACACCTGATTGTCATTCTTCCAGACATCAAAAAGCAGCTCTATTGCTCTGTCGATATCCTCACGTGAGATAGTATCAGCTATCTTTTTTATTTCTTCAAAGTATTGTTCAATTTGTTGTTCATTTTTCATATGACATGCTCCTTTTAGAGTCTCTTCATATTAAGTAATACTTTTGCTCCCTCAAAATCAAAATGAAATCGTATCTTTTTTAAATTCTTTTTCGCAAGGATCCTTGTAAACTCTGTTTTTTCCTTGTTGCTACCGTTATGATAAAACATGTAAAATCCACCACCGCC
>JAUWYM010000066.1 GCA_030615845.1 Thermoplasmatota archaeon
TTCTGCAATATGTTCCTTATCCATTTCTTCTTTTCCTGCAATAGTATGAAATGTTTTATCTGCCTTTGAGCGGAGCTTTATAGTATTTCTCAGATTTTTTACAATGCCTGTAATATCAATTTGCGGTGGTACTGGCTTAGGCATCTTCCCTCTTGGACCAAGTACAACTCCAAGTGTTTTACCAATGGTAGGCATAAGAGGTGCTTCTGCAATAAAAAAATCATGTTCATCGACAATCTTTTTAAACTTCTTTTTATCACCAGCAAGATCCTCAATATCTTCAGGCTTAATCAACAGATCCACATGTTTCTTTGCTTTAAGTGCAAGTTCGCCGCTTGCAAAAATAGCAATTTTAGATTCTCGTCCTCTGCTATGTGGAAGAATGATTTCCTCGTCTATCCTATTTTTAGCATCTTCTAAATTAATATTTTTTAAATTTATAACTACATCTATATTTTGTTTGAATTTTCTATTTAGCTTTTTAGATTCCTCTAAAGCTTTCTTTACTGCTTCAACTGTTTTTTTGTCTGCCATTTGTCATCATCAATAAGCTGGTATTTTTAGTTACTCCATAAGATAATGTAGTTCTCGGGAATAATAACCTTATTTATAAAAGTTTGGTTACCGTATCTCCTATGCAACCCGATTAAATTCTTTCTATGATGAGGTCTATAACTTCTTCAGGATCCCGGATTTTTTTAAGCTCTTTTTTTGCGATAATGGGAGTACCTTCCACGTTTTTCTTCTTTCCACTTTTTTCTGTAAAAACAACTGCATGTCTCTCTGTAATCTTCGATATGCTGCTGACAACTTGAGCTTTTTTAGGAAGTCTATCATCATATTTGTGTACACAGGTGAGAAGAATTTTTTCTTTTTCTGTACTAAGTGCTTCAAACGGGCATCTTTCCATAGGAATTATTTTATATCCAACGTTTTGAAGAAGAGAAAAAATCTCCTGTTGAAGCGCTTTAATTTGATCAATTTCTTGATGAAGTTGATGAAGTCTTAGATTAATTTTAATGTGCGGTGTGTTTTTAAAAATGTCAATTGGTGTTGTAATAGCGTCTTCTAAAAGTTCTTCTATTCTATATGCCACTTCAACTCGTGCATTCATGCCTTCTTCATACATCCGAACTGTCCGTCGAGATACATTTACATGTCTTGCAAATGTCCCACGGGAAATGTTTTTTTCTCGCCTCATTTTACTAAGTTTTTCTTCATCAAGGTTGACATAGAGACCGCCAGGTGCTGCGTATATGTTAATGGGCATTCCTTCAAGTAAATGATTTTTCAGCGTATTTACCGTTATTGCTTGGATTCCAAATCTGAAATAGACGACATCATCTTCAAGTGGGCCTACCCCGTTTTTCTCGCCGATGAGGAGGGGGCTGGCTTTGAGAAGGGATGACAACGTTAGCAGTTCTTTTGCAACATCCTTGGAGAGTGAGTCAACATTTGTTAAAACTTTGATGATGAGAAGGGTCTCGTCTCTTCGTGCAACTACATCAAAACCTGTAAGACGTATTGAGTATAGCTCCGAGACGTAGAATCCTGCACTTGTTAGGACTTCTCTAATACTTTTGAATAGGTCTGTTCTTTGCATTATTAATGAAACTTAAAGTAGTACTTCTATAATATGTTTTTGGTGAAATTATCTGGATAGGTATTGATGATACTGATTCAACAAAGGGTGGATGTACCACGTATGTAGCGAGAGCTCTCATTGAAAAATTAACTAAAAATTATGATATTATTGGTAATCCACGGCTTGTACGGTTAAATCCCAATATTCCTTGGAAGACAAGAGGGAATGGCGCCATATCTCTCCAGGTGGGGCTGGGAGGTAAAGAGAAGATAAAAATCGGAGAAATTAATGGTAAGGATGTTTTTTCTTCTGTTGAATTGCAGGAGGATGTTAATGAATTAGAGTATAAAAAAATAAAAAAAATAGTGAAAGAGACAGTAGAAGAACATGCAAAAGTAGAAGATGAGAATACAAATCCAGGTTTTTCTGTTCTTAAAAGACAGCCAGATTTTGAAGTCTACAAGAAGGCGGTTACTCAAGTTGTTTTATTGGATGAAATAACATCTTTGTTAAACAAATTGGATGCTGATTTTGAAGGATACAAAAATGGTCGTGGGCTTATTGGTGCTACATCTGCGGTTGCATGGTCTTCTGATTTAGATAAGACATATGAGCTTATTTCATATAGGCAAAAGAAACGATGGAATACTAAGAGAGATGTTGATACAGAGTCTGTAAAAACAATGGATAAATCGTGCAGAACAACATTTGACAATTATGATTATCAAAATAAACATAATAGGGTAGTGCCAAATTCTCCGTGTCCTATTCTCTATGGCATTCGAGGAGATGATGTTGAAGAGTTGATGCAGGCTGTATCTATTGTTAGGTCCGAACCTGTTGACAGCTGGCTTATTTTTGAGACAAATCAAGGAAGTGATGATCATCTTCAGAAAAAAAATATTGAAGACATACGACTATATCGATCAGTAATAGTAGAAGGCGCTGTCATTCACAACCCCTATACTCTTGACGGTGGTCACGTAATTTTTACAATCAAAGATTCTACAGGAACAATTGATTGTGCTGCCTATGAACCAACAAAAGAGTTTAGAGATATTATAAGAGAGCTATCTATTGGAGACGTTGTCGAAGTGTATGGGGGATTAAGGGAGAATCCTTTAACGGTAAATATTGAAAAAATAAATATACAATATCTAAAAGATGTTGTTGAAAAAATTGAAAACCCAATATGTCCAAAATGTGGAAAACATATGAAGTCCAAAGGAAAAGATCAAGGCTTTAAATGTAAGATCTGTGGTATCAAAAGTGATAAGCCAAAACTGCGACAAAGACAACGAATGATTCGCACTGGCTTTTATGAAGTTCCAGTATGTGCCCGAAGGCATCTTAGCAAACCATTAAAAAGAGTTAGTAAATAGTTATCTAAATCTAAGAAACTCTGCCATAGTGTCTTCATTAATTATTTCTGTTTGTCCATCTATTGTGATATATCCAGAACAATGCATATGATAACGCCAGTAATTAATAAAACCAAATTTTCTGAAGTGATGAAGCCCTGTGACTTCCATATTTACATTGAGATGAATATTTTTATAATTAATTCGTAATGTAAATGAGTTTGGAATAATTTTTCCATTGCTAAATCGTAAATCATTTGGAACAAGTTTGATAGAGTTAGAAAGAATACTTGTGTACTCCCCGTCTTTTTTGTTGATTACTGCAAATGGGCGTTCTGAAATTCTTGTGATTTTGATATCTGCCCATGTTATTGTATACGTAGAAGAATCGATTTTTCCCCAGTACCATCCAAAATTTACACCTGTAGATGCTGTGACTTCCCAGTTATGATCGTGATACCCAGTTCCAGATGCATCCATCTCAATACCATTCATCGTTAGAATCCCAGTAACTTCTGCTCTTGGAAGAACGACAGCCCACCATCCAATTCCAGGAGTCAGTCCCTTCCAACCCTTTGTTTTACCAACAAATGTGAAATCAACAGATATGTCCTTAGTTTCAAGGTTAAGAAGATATATCCAATCTCCAGTATTTTCATCGATATATCCTCTCATGATCTCTTTTCCATTGATTCGTATTAATGGTTCAGTAGTTGATGCAAAGATTTGATCTTTTAGATATCTCTGATGGCTGTTTGAAACAATGTCTCCATCTTTATACACATTAATACCAGTCATAAAAAGAGCTCTATTCAACACATTTAAAACTTGTATGCTTATCTGTACGCTAAAACCGTTGTCAAGAGATGCGTCAAAGTACCACCATTCGTAGGAATGAAGTCCTTTTGATCCATGAAAAGCGTCATCTTCTAACTTGATATCAACGGGCTCAAATAAAAAATCATCAAAAATATTGTCTTCGTTGCTTTGATCAATATCAGCTACTTTATTTGAATAGCTTTGAACTCGATTTGAAAAATTTAGTTTAGGTATATGAAATGATGAAACATTTCCGGCCATTATAAAAAGACACAAAAGAACGGTAATTAGAATTATTGTTGCTTTCTTCATATCTTTTCCCCATTTACTATTGCCGACGTATTATTTAAATCTTTAGCGATATTTTCTAAAAAAATGATGTAATAATTTATTTTGAGATGATTAATATTCAATCGTAATATTTTTTAAGGGATTATTGCTTCATGGTTTCAATTTATATGCGGGTGTGGTGTAGCCTGGTATCACTTAAGCTTGCCAAGTTTATAACTCGGGTTCAAATCCCGGCGCCCGCATAGATCTTTTTGTCATTTAAACAGTTTTATTATGATGAGTCTAGTCTTATTATATGATAGTAGGCAAACATGTAATTATGCAGGTGTTTGTGCATGTAACTATGCAAGTGAATATGTAGATAATTATCCATAGGCGAATAATTTATAAAAAGGAAGCTGCATTCCCTTATTCAG
This sequence comes from Thermoplasmatota archaeon, assembly GCA_030615845.1. Taxonomy (GTDB): domain Archaea; phylum Thermoplasmatota; class E2; order DHVEG-1; family DHVEG-1; genus JAUWYM01. Next base: position 4,473 of record JAUWYM010000066.1, read on the forward strand.
GGCAAGTGGATGGGATGCAGAACGAAGATACTTTAGAAAGCTCTTTTACTACAAAAAGACCTCTTGCTATCAGGGCACTACGGAGAAGTAATATTAGAAAGAAAGTAGCTGAATATCTTTTTGATATCAGTCCTACCTGTAGTTATACCTCTGAGATTGCGTATCATGTAGGGGCAACTTCTTCCAATGTGATTGGTGCTTTAAGAGGCATGAATTCCAGATATCGCGAGGAAGAATCACTTATTACTCTTGAGCTAGTTGAAGAAAAAAGCGGAGGAAAAAACATAAGACTGTATGCTCTCACTGATTTTGGAAAAGAAATAATAGGAACAATAAATAATAGATGATAAAACCGTTTTTTGAGTTTTTTTGCGTTTAGCTTTGTATATGTTTTGTTTTTTAAAAAATGTAACAATAGGAAGGAAGAATAGAGGGGGGAAAAGAGGGTTTTTTCCAGACAAAAATGAATTGTTCTTCCCTTCCTAGTTGTTGTTGTATCTAAAATGATGTAAGGTTTTAAGTTCATTTTTGGCAGATACGCATGTGCATATATATGCAGCTAATAGTACGTCTCTAGGTTTTTATCATACGAAATATCTCACTAGTAAGCTTGTCAATACCGTCTCCGTTTTTACAAGATATCTTTAAATGTGAAGAATTTGTTTTTTTCAGATCAACCTTGTTTTCAACAACAAGTAATGGAACATCAGAAAATAGTTTTTTTATCTGAGAAAGCATATTTCTTTGGTTTTTTATTGAATAACCGCAGGTCTCAGAAGGATCAAAAATAAAGACGGTAAGATCTGCAAGATAGCTAAGTGCTGCTATTGCTTGTCTTTCGATATTGTTTCTTTTTGAGAGCGGTCTATCTAAGAGTCCTGGTGTGTCAATTATTTGATACGTTTTTGTTGTAAATTTTTCTTTTCTTTTAATATGGCCTACATGTATCTGCTTTGTTGTGAATGGATATATAGCTATCTGCGGCTTTGCAGAAGTCAGAAGCCTTAAGAGGGATGATTTACCTACATTGGGATATCCCGCGATTACAATGGTTGGAACATCTTGAATGCTTGGAAATTTCTTCATTATGTTTTGTGCATTTGCAAGAAATTTTAGGTTTTCATCAATCTGATAGAGTACTGAAGATATCCTTCCGTAGATTTCTTTTTGTTTTTGTTTGAGAAAATCAATATTTCCTGTTTTTTTCAGTGACCTTCCCTGTTTT
>JAUWYM010000053.1 GCA_030615845.1 Thermoplasmatota archaeon
GGTCAACCAACGAGAAGGCACAGTAGCCGCGCTTCGCTCGTTCCTTGGAACTTCTCCAGAAAGGTCGCCGGGCGCCGAGGCCCGTGGCGATGCCCCCAGCAGTTCCATTGTAGATAACTGTTCCATCTGCCCTGCTTACCGGATATGAGTCCTGTTTCTTTATGATAACTGTTCGGTCAGCACCATCTCCCATTGTCCATGTAAGATTGAGTTGTACTACGAGTAAGTCTCTTGCTACTTGAAATGATGTTGGGTTATCTGGCTTTGTAAGAAACTTTTTTTCGGTTCCGTTGCCAATTCCGCCGCTATTGTTGGCTTGAGCCCTGAAATAATACAGTTCGCCTTCCGTCAATGACGATAAGATTCCACTAAATGTTTGCCCCGATGTCTTAGCACCCGTCCATGTTGTAGAAAGGGCATATGGCACTCCTGAATCTATATCATATTCAAAGCGGTACCGGCAAACCTCCCCACCATCATCAACGAGTAAACCGTTTGCTGTTGCAGTAGTTTCCTCCACACTAGTAGCATCAACAGTGTTTACTGTTGATAAATCTGCTTGCCAGTCTTCTGTCGTAAAATGATATGTCTTATTACACCAATCAGTACCATCAGAAAGATTAACACTCCACCAATATGTAGTTGAATATGCACTGAAGTTGCTGTTATCCTGAGTGATATTAGTACCCGTACTTATGCTACTGTTTGTTGCGAAATCAACCCATGCTCCTGAACTATTACTTCTCCATGTAGCAGTCATCGTGTCACTATCAGCATCAGTACATATTACATACAAAGATGGTGTTACACTTATATCTGTTGAAGCGTTTACAGGGGATTCACCTGATTGAGTTGGTTTTATATCCGTTATAACATTACTACTACTACCACTTCCACCAACAGTTGTATTAAATGTATAACCAGCATGAAAATTTGCACTACCATCATCCCCGTTGTAAATACCTTTTAAATCCCCATCCTGAATAACAAGAGCAGCCATATAGATTCTATAATCGTCCCAACTTCCACCACTACCCCTTGGAAGAATAGGAGACGCATATCCATTCCAATTTATCCTATCTGTACTAATTATATAATATAAGTCAAGTACATTACCTAGTCTTTCAGATACAAACCCCCAATACTCATTATTATATTTTATTATCTTCATATGCCATAAATTCCATGATTCATCATGTCTCATAGAATAACCAAGAGATGAATGAAACGTCCACCATGTTCCATTAGTAGAAGTATAATATTCTATTATGTTCGGACTGGTGCTACCATTTATAATCCACATATACCAGTTATCACCTTCTTTGACTACAGATGGTGACATTAAACGACCACCAGCGGGTTTCGACATATTCAAATTATGAGATATCTTTGTCCAATTTACACCATCTGATGTTTTATAAAGTTCAATGCGTTCGAAATCATCATTTCTGCTTTTATTTCTGTCATACATCCATATCTCATTAGTGTCATTATTATATACCAGACACGGGTCACTGAAATGCCCCCCCACATAATTTCCATCATCCCAGCTCCAACCATGTATCGGGTTTGTAGTATAGTAGTTATTTGCTGGTTCAGTCCAACTGTCGTTACTTATATTATTTGATACAAGAATACATGATTGTTCAGTATCCTCATCCTCATTCTCATAACCAGATGCAACCAGCCAATATTTATAGGTTGAACCATTTACATTACCCCATCCATTTGGAAAATACAATATATCTACATGTCCCACTTCATCAGAATAAGTTTTTCCATTATGAACTTTTATTGATGTTTCATAACTTGCATCATTAGGGAGGGTAAAAGGTGGATTATCAATCGATGTTGTAAAGCTATAGATATGGTTACTCCAAGTTTCATGTCCATCAGATACATTTACACTCCACCAGTATTTGGTATTATGACTATCCATACTATTATTTGTCCAGCGATAAGTTCCGTTGTTTACACTACTATTTGTACCTATGTCACCCCAGCTACCAGTAGCATTAGTACGAAATGTAACATTCATATCAACCCCATTATCGTCATCCATATGACCAACAGTAATGTTTAACCAAGGTGTAAGTGAAATTCCAGTAGAACCATTAGTTGGTTGTTCATTAGAGATAGTTATCCCACCTGTTGAAAAACTATAAGTTTCATTATCCCAACCCTTTGTAGAATGATTATCTGAAACATTTACACTCCAATAATATGTTGTATTATAGGAATCTATCCAACTAACATTCATGCAATAAAAAGTAGCATTCATTTCGGTTGATTCATTATAACCCATATTCTGCCAGGTACCACCTCCATTTGTACGCCAAGTAATATTTACAGATTGGTTTGCATTATCAACATCAGTAATAGTTATATTGAAATGGTTATAATAGTTAGTAAGGGATTGTTTAACACCCATCTGTGTATCTGGTGGATTTGGAGAACTGGCTACTGGATTGCTATTAGACCATCCTACTTGAGATTGTTCGCTGCCGAAACTACTCCAAGAAGGCTCTGGAGAGGCGTATTTGCGTACCCAGAAATTATCAACCCATACATTATAATCAATATCAAGAGTAGCAATACCAACTTCACCAGCAGATGTTATATGAGTTGATAAATCAGCATCATATTGATAAGCAACACCACCCGTTCCCTTTCCTGTGCCAAGATAAAAACTTCCAGTCGAACCATAAACATCTATCCGAAAGTGATACCAAGTATTTACTTGTATAAGGTCATTACCATACATCCCACAACTTGTATAGCCACCATCATAATAATATACTCCAATTATACGAGATGCAGCAATTTCATTATGTGTTCTCATAAAAGCAAAGTAGTATTCACTATTACTTTGACGGCGAAAAGCAAGACCACTATACGCACTTTCTACTGTTGTACCATGTTTGAAATCCCCCTCAATTATCATATCTGTAATGCTACTCCCTGTAAAATATGTTATTGCTGAAGGCATAATACTCGAAGTATATTCACCCCCAGTTACGGTCCAACCGTCACTTACATCTGTCCATTTGCTCTCATCACCCGAAAAATCATCAAAATAAATAAAAGTGGCATCACCATCAGATGTATTTCCTACAGCATCATTACCATAGAACATTTCAAAACTACTGTAGTTTCCTGAATTGTTTACCCAAAATGTAGCCTGAGTGGATGCTGTATAGTTTTCAATCCAATACGGCAACTCCGTACTGTTATCATATACAAATCGTATGTCATCAAAATCAGCTTGGCAATGACCTTCACAGCTAACATTACCGCCAACATCAGAGTCAAAATCGATCAGTATCTTCATCTGATAATCATCAATCTTATCAGCGACTTCTATTGTTTTATAATAATCCCAATCAGTATCCCACCACGGGTCAAGATAGAGTAGATGTCCATCTGCAATAGACTGAGCTATCGTTTTAGCATGAGGCTTCATCACCCACCAATACTTACCATTATTGCCTTCTAGACCGCCGAAAGGAATATCTATCCAACCACGAATCTTATATCTTACATCTTCCTGTATCGAAATATCACGAAACAGATACCAAGTATCAGCATCACGGAAACCATAATTTACGACATTGTAATCAAAATTAAATGGTTTCCAATCCCAAAACGTAGAATCATAATAATAAGTCTCCCATGCTTCATCATAATAAAAAAACGTATAATTAATGTCAGGTATCATTCCAGGTGGTGTTTTACTTTCAAAAGCAATAATAAGACTACTGTTATACCATTCATCATCCATGTCTTCATAAAACTTATAACTGATATTCCACAGATAAGTATTGTTCTCGTTACCGACATCGACATCATAATTGCCGTAGTTCTCCATACCCAAGTTTTCGCCAGCAGTCATCCAAAGAGTCATGTTCATGTACTGTTCAATCCAACGATGTCCTGTCATGTTATGGGTGTAGTTACGCCATATCTCAATCTTTTTTGGTTTAGCTTCCGTACTGTTGAAACCGAAACCAACGTCAATACTACTACTACTTAGTTGTTTAGACTCCAGTTCAAACTCCACCCAACCATCATCAGCAAGAGTATGCGGAGTTGCAGAAAGATACGCCATGCTATTGTTTATGTAGACAGTATCATTCTCTATGGTCCACTCCCAATTAATCGGTGAATCTGCAAATATATTCTGAATAGGGAAAAATAACAACAACAAAAATATGATTACTATCCAAACTGATATTTTATTTTTCATTTTCCTACGCCACATTTGATTTATCTTCCACATTCACAGGAACTCACCACCAAAACCGCATCGGTTCCCGACAATGGAGTATGAAGTATACAACATAAAAAGATTAGGTGGGATGAGTGGGAATTGAAAGGAGAAATATATAAATACGAAAACGTGATGTATATTTAATTGTACATATCCGGGTACGAGTGGAATTGGCAAGAGAGGTTGTTGATCACCTTTCTTGTCCCTTTTGCCAGATTTTTAACTAACATTCATTAACACAAGTTATGGGTTAAGTCATTTTTTATACTGTTACGCTTTATTAGTATAGAATGACAAATATAATTATAGAGTTTCTTGCATGGATATTCACCCTGATCCTATTTCTAATCATTGCATTCTATCTGTATCCACGTATGAGACAAGAATATAAACAGAAACGATGGACATGGAAAAACTATTATCAGACGTGAGGTGATGACAACAGACTGTCGTATCATGAACTATTATTACATATCCTAAAAAAAATAATATCTATTAGTTCTATTCACACAAGTCAAAAAACATTAATCAAAGGAACGTATTACGTAGCAATTCAATGCACGATATTTGGATAGAAAAATACCGACCGAGAAAACTTGACGACTTCGTAGGTCAAGAATTTATCATTAACCGGTTAAAGGCATATGCAAAAACAAAAAACGTGCCTCATTTAATCTTTGCAGGGCATGCGGGAACTGGGAAAACAATATCAGCAATTGCTCTTGCAAGAGAAGTCTTCGGAGAAGAATTCTGGAGACAAAATTTCCATGAACTTAATACAAGTAACGAACGGGGGATAGGGATTATCCGAGGTAAAATAAAGGATTTTGCACGAACAGCTTCTCTTGGAGAAACATCCTTTAAAATCATTTTTCTTGATGAAGCAGATTCTCTCACAGTAGATGCGCAAGCTGCTCTCAGGAGAACAATTGAAAGATATGCACATAACTGTCGATTTATACTTTCAGTAAATTATTCATCCAAGATTATTGAGCCCATTCAGTCAAGATGTGCTGTGTTTCGGTTTAAACCAATCAAAGCAGAGGATATCGAAAAATATGTGCATATGATCGCGTTAAAAGAAAAATTGGATATCACCCCAGATGGCCTTGAGGCACTTATTTTTATTGCAAAGGGAGATATGAGAAAAGCGATAAACGTCCTTCAAGTCGGAGCGTCTCTTAACAAAAAAATAACTGCGGAGCTGCTGCATGAGACCTCATCCATAGCAAGATCGGAAGATGTCAAAACCCTCATTAACACTGCATTTGGCGATAACTTTATGGCAGCAAGAAATCAACTCTATAATCTTCTCATAAAACATGGGCTTTCAGGAGAAGATATTATTAGACAGATGCAGCAAATCATTTTTGATCTCACCATACCTGACAAAAATAAGATGCAACTCATTGTAAAAACTGGTGAGACGGAGTTTCGACTTATTAGAGGAAACAATGAACATATACACCTTGAATCTCTACTTGCTCAGATTGTTCTAATGGGAAAGCAACTAAAAGACTTCGGTAGTAATGGAACTTAATGAAAATAGTGATATGTCAAATATGGATAGTCAGAAATTACTCTCAATACATGTTTACTCTCCTGTTTTTGGTAGAAAAAAGGTTTTGTATCATCAATTTGTAAAAAACTCTCTTAAATAAACATATACTCAGCATGGAATATATGCTAACAAATTGTAAAACAACTAGATTTTTGGATTCTCTATCGAAAAACAAAAACAATTTAAATCAATTACATATACTTATAACACGAACATATGGCAAGTGATGGTGAAATGAAATGAACGAAAAAAATATGTACAGTGCATCGGTACTACAGTGGAACGTATACAAAGGCTGTTTGTTCGATTGCGTGTACTGTGAGAAATCCTTTAAAAGGCAAGCAAAGAGGCAGAAACACAACTGTATTAAATGTTATAATTATGAACCACATGAG
>JAUWYM010000017.1 GCA_030615845.1 Thermoplasmatota archaeon
ACGTTTAATTCTTGACTTAGCCATGTAGCCCATATATAGGCTACATGGTATAAATAGTCTTCGTTATTGTTCTCCAGTGTTGACAATTACTATTTTTCAGAAAAATATATTTTGTAGCCTGTAAAACTCATAATGTCAGGTAATAAAGGGTGGGCTACTCGGACTTGTCGATGTGTCAAGCGGAGATACTATTACAACACTTGAGGCAGGTGACACAAGAACTATAAAAACCCCAGTATTTGGACTTGGAAAAGTCACCATTACTGTAACTGCGAATACGCCGGATACTAATATAGTGACGAAGACCCTAGATGGCTTGGTAATAGGGATTATAGTAATAATACTATAAGCGAATCTCTCTTTTTTCTCTGTTTACAAGAAAACAAGTTTTACCCAATATATCCTAGCTCATCGGGTTTATCTTTTGTCATACCCTCCATTTCACTAAGCTGCTGAGAAATATATTCTATTTCCTTTGCCTTTTCTTCTAACCGAGACAAATCCACAGTAATATTTGTTATCTTTGTTAAAATCTTCAGAACTGCTTTCGCACTTTTCGGATCCACTAGATACCCCGGTGTTTCCCCCATGAAACATGCTCCTTCAAAACCTCGTAGTTTACCAAGGCCTAATAATAAACCACTGGCACCGATAATACCACCACCTGGCTCGTTTTTCTTAAATATTGCCCCATATTTTTTAAGGTTTTTAACTAGATGTTTGTCAGTAGTTGCAAATAAAACCTTAGGATGTTTTATTTCATATCCAAGTCCATATCCACCAAGGGTATACATCTGTTTGACTCCTAAATCTTCTATGACATCTAATATTGATTCTACCAGTTCATATTGACCTTGTGATGATAAACCCTGATAATCCCCTGTTAAAAGAATAAGATTTTTTTGATTTTTTTTCTTTGCTTTGAAATAATAAAACTCGTTATTTACGAGTTTAATTGTACCATCTGGATTTATGAAAACTTGTGGTGGAAAATCTTTGCTATAGATCTCTGCAAATTTTTTTGCATTTATAGATTCTATCAAATGCTCTACTGCAAGTTTTCCTACGTTTCCAATTCCCGGGAGTCCTTCTATTAAAATAGGATTATTTAGCTTCGGTTTTTTATTAACATATCTCACAGTTACTGTTTTCATTTTTCATCCTTTCTTTTCTAGCTTTTTTAGTTCTCTTCTATATTTTCCATAATGATCCTGCGGAGAATACCGTGCAGGCTTTTTTACTATCGTTTTTTCCTTACATTTGCTACAAATTTTATCAAGCGTATAGTTATTACATTTCCTACAATACAATATTTGAGACATTATTCTTCTATTTCACGCTTGAATTCACATTCGCCATTCCAATTACTAATGTATTCGGTAGTTCTCTCCACAGCCTTTTTCATTTGATCTTCTGCAATCTTATAATCAGGTGCTTTAACAGTAATGAGATAGCGAGGTGCTCCAATATATTTAATTTGAATGTCTACATCTTCATACTCGCTTTGCTCAGCAAGTGATAACGCCTCACGGATATGTTTGACTCCATCAGGAAGCCAAGAGGTTATCGTTATCTGACCTTTAATACCTACGAAAGGAATTGAGATATTATCCTTTGATACTTTTTCAAATTCTTTTAACCAATCACCAGAAAAACCATCGTTTTTTAATGTTTCAGGGTCATAGGCACATTCTTCAAAAGCTTCATACAAAGACCCATATTTTTTAATGAGTTCTTCACCAAAATCTTTGTAACATACATCTACAGGTTTTCCAATGTTTTCTGCAACCATCTCAAACAGTTTAGTTGACTTTTGATTGTTTTTCCATTCCTGTATCTTTTCTCTTCGCTGATGTTCATTTACTCGTTTCAATGAAAGATCAATATGGTTCTTTGCAGCTTCTACACGCAGTACCTTGCAGACAACTTTTTGTTTTTCACGTACATAGTTACGAATACGTTTTACCCAACCAGTTGCTATCTCAGAAATGTGAATAAACCCCTCTTTATGGGGATATTCATCAAGTGAAACAAAAGAACCGAAACCCTGAACTTTTGTGACTGTTCCAACAACAAGCTCTCCTTCTTCAGGGTAATTCTTTTTTAACATATAGGATACCTTATTCAATTATTTCTAAAATCTTCCCTTTTATTTTTGCTTTTCCACCACGAGGAATAGCAAGTTTACTGCCACAGATGTGACAATGGACTGTCGTACTGGCCTTCTCAAATAAAGCCTGTTCATTCTCACAATCATTGCATCGTACTTTAATGAATTTACTTTTTGGTTTTTGCATACGTTATTCTCCTATTTCCAACGTTTTTGCTCTTATACTTGGAGGTTGATGCATTTTGTGACATTTACTACAGCTATATCGCAATCCTGTTCGTCTGCTCGTCTTTTCTCTACCTTCCGGCTTCGGTCTTGGAAATCCACCGTACCCTCTCATGACACGTCTGAATCGCCTCTGACCTTGCTTTAGCTCACTTGCTTTTCTCTTTTTCACTTTCTCTACTTCATGTATCGTATGCGTTTTGCAGAAGGGGCAGTATCTCTTCATTTTCCTCGGTTTCTGCATATCTACCACTATTAGATTGTAACCCTAATAAAGAGCTTATATAAAAATGTAAGGTGAACTATTTTATCTGTTCTACGACACCTCTTTTAAGTAATGGCTCACTCATTTCTTTTGGAAGCGTGAGAACATCATCTTTTCGAAGTGAATATGTTTTCATGTTCGTTCCGACAAATTCAGGTGTATCCTGTGTTACTCGTACAATTGCATTTGTATTAGATTTTTTCTCTTTTTTTCCTGTCTCTGGTGCTGATTTTACATCTGTCTTTTTTTCTAATTTCTGTTCTAAGATTTCCTCTCGTGAAACAATAATTTGTTTTACAAGAGAATCGTATAATCTTTTTTCTATTTCAAGTAAATTTTTCAAATCAGGTTTTCCACCTCGTACCTTTGAAAGTGCAGCCTGTATGATCTTTTTCTCCCGTAGTTCATAGATATTAAAAGCGATTTTTTTTGTATTTTGAATTTCATCATCAAAAAGTTTTATCTTTTGCGAATTTTCCTCCTTTTCTGCAATTCTTTGAAGATTTTTTAGATACTCTGAAAATTTCTGATAAAAATTCCGATCTATCTTTGTAAGTAACGGAAAGGTTTTCTCTTGTTGTTGAATTTTCCTAAGGGTTTTATAGTTTATATCCTCTTGATCCATTTTGCCCTACATATCGCATAACGACATCTGTTATTATAATTTTTCAGTTATGATACAAGAGCATCATGTTACTCTAAACCTGATGCAGTAATCTTGAAACATGCTTTTTTATCTTCAGGTTGAGACCTATGTTTTATAATGATGGCCTGTCGTTCTCCAACGCCTTTTTTTTCTAGCCTGATAACTGTTTTTATCATATGTTCAGTATCTCTATTGGTAAATGGCTTAATTTCCCCATTTTTATCAGTATACACCTGTTCAGCTACGATAACAAATAGATTTTTTTTTCTTGTAGCAATTTGTAGATTTGCCATTTGTCTTGTAAAGCAACGCATTGTCCATTCTTTATCGTCTTCTAAATTAATACGATAAAACAGATTTAATGTATCAACAACGATAAGTCCAACATCATCTATTTTGATGACATCAGCAATTATCTTTTCTTGCTCTTCAAACGAGCTGGGGCTAAAAAAAAGGATGTTATTAAGAATTTTTTTAAAATCATAGGCAGTACATATCTGACGTAATCTCTCTATAGAAACGCCTTCTGTATCGATATATGCTACTTTCCTCCCTGCTTTGGCAAATTCTCTTGATGCTTGTAGACAAACATTGGTTTTCCCAGTTCCTGTTTCTCCATATATTTTTGTAATGATGCCACATTCGATTCCTTCCTCAAGGAGATCATCGAGAGGTTTACAGTTTAGATTTAATGTTTTCATCGCGAATATAGTGAATAGCATTGCGAATAAAAGATTTTGTAACAATGACAAAATCATTGGAATTTGATTTATACTTTATCTAAGGATTTGATCAAATACATACTCTTCCCATTTTCTTTTTCCGAGAACAATTTCAAGTTCAATAGGTGTTAAAATGGGAATTTTATATTGCAGATAGTCATCAATTGCAATTCGGGGACATGCAGTAGAAACAAAACAATCAAAATCTCCAAAACCTTGCAAAGATACAGGTGAAAAATCATCCAATGCAATAATCATTGATTTTTTGTTAAAAGAATCAAGCATTTCTTTGATTTCATCGGCAAGCTCAACTCGTTGTTGCCCTCTTTTAATACCAACTAAAATGCCAAATTTCTTTGCATTTTTTGAATTAGCAATTGCTCCATATCGTTGCCTGAGAATTGTATCTTTTAAATCATCAAGTTCTTGTTTTTTAACGGTATTAGTATATGGATCAGCAGCAATTACTGGTTTCTTAGAACTCAGTAAGAGACCAACTGGATGAAAGTTACCACTTCCAACAAAAAGAAATGAGTCAACTTTATCTACAATGTTCATGCCTGCAGAAAAGTTACACCCTAAAATTTGACCTTTTTCAGGAATTCTTTCATCCCCATCAGATATAATAGAAACAAAATCATGTTTTTTCAAAATTCTATCAACAACTTCTAATGTATGAAGATGCTGTGCGGTTGTTACAATACCGATTTTTTTACCCTCTAAGGAAGAAATGGATTTTTCAACAACAGCTGAAACATCTTTTGTTGAAACAGCATTAATAAAAAGAGTAGGAATCCAAAAATTTTCTACATCCGGAATAGAAGTGTGTCCTATATGAATAACAAAGTCCACATCCAAATTCTTTAATTCATAGTTAACAAGATCACATGCGCCAAAACAAGGATCTGCAATGACAATAATTTTTGCTTGTGTCTTTTTTTCCAAAAACTCTACAACGTTCCAAACACTTCTTTTAAGTCCTTCAGGAACCTGCAGTGCTACTGTTTTATATCCATTTTCTAAAACTACTTTTGCTGCTTTTTCAATATCAATGGAATATCCAGATAGTTCCATTACTCCGCCCCTTAACCCTATCTTTTCTCCATCCCAATGATGTACCAATCCTCAGGTGTATCTAATTCGGTGTCCACAGTTAGGTGTACAATCGGGAGCTCTGGGTAGAGACCTTTTAAATCGTCCAAATCCACGTTTTCGAATTTCTTCAAGTTGTTGAGATAAGCCTGTTCGGTAAGAGCATTTGATTCATAGTTCTCTTTGGTTCTTTTCAATATTCGATTGATACTCGCATCTTTGGAGCAATTGGTCTGTAGAACCACAAAGATATTGTTCTGTGCCGCAGCGATTCCAGCAGCTTTCCTCCGGAGCTCCTGGGTTACGAAAGTTGCATCTAAAATCACACTGTTATCTTTTTGCAAAATCTCTTTCGCCCGTTTGAACATCTCTTCATATACACGTTTCCGTATCTCAAAATTGGAAGCCACCTTCTCGTCAAAGATATCCAGAGCTTTGAGTACTTCACGTCGAATCAAATCCGTCCTAAGTATGGGATATCCTTTTATCTTCGATACTTCCTCTGTAGTTTCAGTCTTCCAAGTTCCTGGAAGACCGCACGCAATAAGAAGCGTTCCCGGTTCAAGTTCAGTTTCTATGAATTTTGCAAAAGGTTCTTTCATATCTTCACATCCTTATGACAGTCACTTAAGTCACATCTCCTAAATATCATGGTATGTATATATTATTAATCTTCTAGTCTCTCCAAATAATTATTCTGAGATGTAAGAATGTGCCAATGCAAAGTATCGCTGAGCAGTATCTCTTGCTTCGATTTTTTTATCATCGGGCACGGCAGAATCTTTCAATATGAAACTTGTGACCTTTCCCCTCACGTAAGCCCTGTATACCTTGTAGAAGTTGATAAGATGGTAGATGAGGTCATCATCCTTCTCACCTGCACGGGTTAGATAGGCTTTACAGAGCTGTTCAGACAACCTCTCACCACTGTTAAACTCAAGATCCATAAGGAGAAACGCGATGTCAGAGACGGTATCTGAGTATCTAAACCTATCGTTGAACTCAATGCAGTCGAAGATGACGATAGGGTCAGTGAGACAGATATGCTCCATATGAAGGTCGCCGTGACAATCCCTGATTTTACCGTTCTTAACCCGTTGCGCAAATAGTTCCTGATGCTCTTTATAAAACTCATCAGTCCAATTTTTTAAGCCGTGGTACTGCTCCTTTGAAATAGAATTGCCTACAAATTCCGCCGTCTGTTGAAAGTTCTCGTCGGTATTGAACTTGACAACGTCGAGGTTACCGAATTCATCGATTTCTTTAGACCGTGCAGATATCTTGTGAAAAGCGGCAATAGCCTCACCAATTCTCTCGATATCCTCAGAAGTAACAGTACCTTTCCTAAATCTTGATTTCATGAGGTCTTCGTCTGACAACCGCCTCATCTTAACCGCATAGTCCACAACCTCCCCTTTCCCGTTTATGGCGTGTTTTGTACCGTCAAAAGTCACGGGGTAAACGCCGAGGTAGACATCCTGGGAAAAACGGCTATTTAGTTCAACCTCCTTGTTACAATAATAGTTTCTCTTCTCCAAGGTTGAGAAATCCAGAAACCCAAAACTCACTGGCTTCTTGATCTTGTAGACGAATTCGTCCCCAATGAAAACGGTGGAGATGTGTGTCTGGGCTAATGTGACCTTCTCGGGTGTCTCAGGATAAGCTGAAGGATGCATTAAATCGTCGATCATTGAGGACATAGTCTCATCACTTCATTCTCTTCTTCACAGAAATGTTTTCTTTTTTCAAGAGTAGAAAAGCCAAGAAAACCAAAGTTCACAGATTTTTTAATTTTGTAGGCATATTTACCAGTTAAAGCAACAAAAGAAATACGGGTCTGTAAGATATCTATTGAGTCTACGTTTGATCCATAAAACTCTGGGTTTTTTAAATTTTCAAATACATTTGATTGATCCATGGAAAACATGGAAAACATCTAGTTTTTAAAAGGTTTGTCTTCACAAGGTAGATACCAAAATCACGATACTGGTTTGAATAATAAGTAGTGAGATTGCTGCGGGAATATACATTTTGTACATCCGTGTCGTATCTGTTTTTAGGTATTCGCTGCTAAGAACGTTACAGAGATGTATCGGTGAAATCAGATAACCAACAAGGGAGCTGATAAATATGATGCTTGTTAATCCTATGATATTTATTCCGGTAAACGAGAAAAAAGGTTCTACAAGAAAATATGACAGTGCTATTGCCCCGAGGTTATAGCCAGTGAGTAGGCCAAGCAGTAGAGGAATGACTATAATAATTAATAGTGCAGGAAATGGGAGTCTTCCGATCATATCTGCAATAAGGATGTTTGCCTTTGAAACGTCAAACATTTCTCTGAATATCATAATCCCAAAAATAGCTAGGGCAAGTTTCCAAGTTATTGATTTTTTAATGATTTGTATGTATTCTTTGAAGCTTATTTTTATTAAGAAATACAGGAAGATAATGCTGAAAACGACTCCGATGAGAAACGATCGTATCTGAGGAAGGTCAAAGAATTGTAAAACCCCGTAGAAAAACAACGGTACTATTGGAGGTAACAGGTAGATAAGACCAGTATAATTTTTTTCAGATTTTGTTTGTTGTATTGAAGCCTTTTTTATAAACTTTTTAAGGTAGATGATGCCTATGATAATGGATGCAATAAATGCGGGGATGTTGACGAGTATGAGATGGTAGATGTTTATATTTGAGAATTTTTCACTGCAGATGAGAATCATCGCTGAAGAAATTGGATAGATGGGAAACCAGATATGTCTAAACCAAACATTGAGAAAATTTTTTTGATTTTTCTTCAATAGGTATTTTTTTCCTTCTTCGCTGATCATAGGTGCAGAAAACAATGCCCCTCCAGGAACAGGCATCAGTCCATAGACTGCAGGAATAACACCTAATGTTCCGCCTTTTGAAAAAAACGTTCTCAGGCTGTCTATTAATTTTTTTATCGCTTCTGTTTCCTGCATGCATTTCGCAAGAATATATATCAACATTAATAGAAAGACAAGTTCAATTGTTTCTGTAACAATCTGCTGATCATTAAAAGAATAGATACTAGCTTCAATAAATGCCTTTGGAATGTCAACGAGTTCAATTGTTTGTAGTGAGAAGATACCTAAAATTAATGAACCAAGAATTAATGAAACACCAAAATTAAATTTTTTATTAATTAAAAGGATAATGACAACAAATGCAACAACTACTCCAAGAACGTTTAACATAACAGTTCCCGAAACTGATGTGCTATTTAACTAGTTAACTCAAGCGAAGACGGATAAGTTCCTTTGTTTTGCAGGTGTTGGTTATCAATAAACCGTAAGACTCCGTTTCTTCAAAACGGAGATCCACATTAGCTGACAACAAAGTCAGCTAATGTCTTTTGTCTCTTGTCAAATATAGAATAACTGAAAGGCTTTATGTCCTTCACAGCTTTATCCTGCTCAGCGATATATCGAATCACTTGCTCCTGGGAAACATGTCCTGCAGTTCCACAATAATATGAGTCTGCCCACAATTCTTTCTCTCGATACTCCTTGAATTCTTTGAACAGCATTCGAACTTGTCTTGAAACATTGCCTTTGATTCTCTTGATGATGTCTGCGGGTGCCCATTTTGGTGGTGCACTAAGAAATAGATGGATGTGTTCGGGCATGACTTCCATTGCAAGTGGTGTCCAACCATTTTTCTTGCAGACTTGTATTGCTACGTTTCTCACTATGCGTGCAACCCGTTCTTGCAGCACTTTTGATCTTGTCTTTGGTATCCATACAAAGTGATAGTTGATGTTGTATTTTGCATGTCGTGTTGTACGGACTTTTGCAAGCTCGTAGCATTCAAGTTTTCCAAAACGGAAATGTTGTTTCGGATCAATTTCATGGTCTTTATATCTGGTGATTATGTCTTCTACAGCCTTCCAATTGGTGTTTGTTTTTTTCATATTCTGTTTCCTCCATGCGCCGAGTTTCGGCGGCGCTATGAAGGAAAAGGACTTTTTGAGCAAGAGAGAACAATAGACTTTTAGCAACCTATGGTTGCGACCACGAAGTGGGAAAAGTGTATGTTCTATCTTGCGTTGTTCTTTTACTATCACATTCACCAATAATTGGACTTAGAAAGTCCACTCG
>JAUWYM010000044.1 GCA_030615845.1 Thermoplasmatota archaeon
CTACTCTTGTTTTTGGAGAGGAGAAAATTGATAAAACCACTGTTCTCACAAAGGAACAAAAGGATATTTTTGGGAAGCTGGGGTTTAAAGATAAACTTATTCAAGGCTTGTAGCCTATAAAACCCTGAAAGTCAGGTTAAAGAGATACCTGTTGAGTCAATAGATCTCATACTTGTGCCAGGCGTTGTGTTTGATATCCGTGGGAATAGAATTGGACATGGAAAGGGCTATTATGATAGATTACTAAATGATACTCAAAAAGTATCTCACATTGGTCTGGCATTTGGATTTCAAATAGTAGATGCTGTGCTGACAGAGGAACATGATCTTCCAGTAGACATAATTGTTACCGAAGAAAGAACGATAACGTGTCAAACTTCTAAATGATAAATTAAACCTCCAAAAATGTCGATACTTTGAAAATCATCAACAATTTGAGAAGATGGTAAAATGGATCTTGAAAATATATTGATAGTGGGAATCGGAGTTATTATATTTCTATACTCATTTTCCCAAAGAGAATCATACATAACAGTTACTTTTTTTGGTGTTTAGGAATAATATTAGTATATCTAGGGTTAAAACGAAGTGAAAAAAACAAAAAGAAAGGCAAGAATAAATAATCATTTGGTTTTTTATTTTATGTTACAATTTCTCTAAGTTTATCTTTCTCTATTGCTTTTTTTATCTCCATAGCAATTCTTTCGCCATAACTAATAGAATTACCATACAGATAACCAGAATGTGGTGTAAACCTCGTTAAAGGACTTCCGGGTATTCTCATTGAAACATCAAAAACTACCATCTCTTCTCTTCCTTTATCAGCAGCAATTGCTCCCTGTAGTGCGAATGGACCGATGATTCCTGGGGGGCATTCTTTTTTTGTCGTTGCAACAAATTTTTCACCAAGAGCAAAGATCTTCTCAATAATCGACTCTTTCGTTGTTGCCGCGATATGACCGGTCTCAATTATTTTAGGTTTCAGATACTTCAAAACTTCAAGTTGTTCATTTGCAGGAAGACGAATAAGACCATCTAGATTTGTCTGCCTTCTCGTATCTGTACCCATGATTTCAAGCTCATCATCCACTGCTGAATAAAAATAATTGAAATTAATCTGTGCACCAATAATATATTCTTCAATAACTGCCTGTTTGAGTGCTTCTTTTGTTATCATCTTCTTTTTGAGCAGTTCTTCAGATTTTTTCGTATAATCATCAAGACTTGTTGCATAAAAAAACGCTCGTTCATACCCACGAATTGCTTCATTTACTTTCACGATAACAAGCCTATCGATATCTTTAGGTGATTTGAATATCTTAGGAAACCGTATCCCTGCTTTTTCCAGGAGATAGTACTGGTTCTTTGGAACATCTCGCTCTTCAAGTTTAAGCATAGAACGAGTCCCATAAATCGGGACTCCAAAATTATTCTCAATATCTTTAAAGTCAAAATACACCCAGAAATATCGGTTATGAATAAAAATGGTATTGAGTTTTCGCAGTTGCTCCTGAACTTTTGGTTTTGTAATATCTGAAAACTTATCAAGAACAATTGTTTCATCAATACAGCCACGCCCGTCACCTCGTGTCTTATAATATTTTGTATATGTTTTCTCTCTTCCTTTCTGACAGACAGCTACAGTTCTAAACCCATGTTTTTTAGCACCACGACAAACATCAAGTGCTGAATGTCCACCTAAAACACCAATAGTTATATGATTTTTATCGTATGAATCTACTATTTCCTGTATTTTCTTTCTTTCTATCATAATTTCCTCCTCCCGGGGGTTGATAATGGATAGTAGTTTTTTAGTTTGTTGGAACAATTTATCCTTTAAATCTTGGTCTTTTTGATACATGAAGAGACAAAGGTAATTTCTGCTGCGGGAAATCTTTTACATACCCAAGTATAAGCTCATATAGCTCTTGTATTGAATATGATTTATTATTCTCCCCTATCTTATCATTTCTAAATCGCGGTGTAAATGTTTTTCCATCTTGTTCTTTCTCACCAACAACAACAATTATTGGTACCCATTCTTTTTCAGCATCACGAATCTTACGGCTAACGCTTTCTTCCCGGTCGTCAATATCTGCTCGTATATGATGATATAGAGAGATTTTATGTAACTCATCAACAAATGCTTCACAATCAGAGATAAACTCATCTTTTACAGGGATAAAACGAATCTGCGTTGGGGAAAGCCAGAGGGGGAGCATTGGTTTTTTCCCTTGTTTCATCTTTATTGCTTCACGTTCAAGTAGTGCATAGAGACAACGATCAATACTACCAGAGATACTGGTATGCAATATGTAGGGATGTTGTTTTTCTCCTTTTTCGTCTGCATACGTGATATCAAATAGTTTTGCGTTTTCCACATCAATCTGTACTGTTGAAAGAGCGCTTGCTTTCTGCATGGAATCAATTACGTTAAATTCAAATTTCACAACGAAATAGAAATACTGTTCATTCCAAATCTCGATGAGAATAGGTTTTCCTGCAAGTTTTGCAATATCTTGTGCTAACTTCTTGTTTTTTTCATAAAATTCTTTTACAAACCGAAGTGCAACCTCGCTATCTAACTCCAGGTCATCCATCCATTTCTTAGCGGTACTAAATTGTTGTTTGAATTCGTCTGTTGATTGATCTATTTCTGCACAGAACGTGTGAAGATCAGGCATCGTGAAACATCGAAGGCGTTTAAGGCCACTTGTCTCACCGCTTTGTTCTCTTCGGAAACTGTAATGGGTGAGCTCATAAAGCCGCAATGGGAGATGTCTGTAGGATATTGTCATATCTTTTGCAATCATATACTGTCCAAAGCAGGCGGCAAAACGAAGGAAGAACTCTTTATCATCTGATTTTATAGTATATTGCCGTGCAGGAAATTTCTTTACATAAGCACTAAGTGCAGGGTGATCTAAATCATACATAACCGGTGTTTCTACCTGCATTCCACCATAGTCTCGTACCATGTTGTTGATGTGTTGCTCCAATAGTCCTTTTATCATTCTTCCTTTTGGATACCATCTGAAGTTTCCGGAATCACTTGCAGGTTCATAGTCTACAAGTTCAAGGGACTGCATCATTTTAACATGAGGAGGTTCACCAACAGATTTTCTTGTTCCTTTACTTTCATATTCATACAGAAGTTTTAATTCTTCATGTCCTGAAAAATCAAATTCTTCAGCATCAATAAGATCTTTTTCTGGTGTTAAAATATACCATTGAGACACTATTTCTTTTTCCTTTTCAACTGCTTTTTTCTCTTTTCCAGGAATTATCTCTCTTGAGAGCTCTGAGAGAGGATGGCCTTTACATGAAATTTTAAAGGCTTTATACCATCCAAAAGGAGACCGTTTCACATTGAATTTCTTCTTTTTTATCTCATTTTCAAGTTGTACTAGAATTTCTTTTGCAGCTTTTGCACTAGCAAGATCAGAAGAAAGATGTGCATAGGGGTAAATCATAATGTTATCTACTTTGAGCTGCTCTGCTGTTTTTACAATCTCACTTGCTCCTTCTGAAACTGATTGTTTCGGTGACTTTTCATCGATTTTCTCAACAGCAACAAACACAGTTAGAGCTTCTTCCATCTTGTCGTTTTTAATTGTTATTTCCTCTGGATGGGAAATTGCCTTGTCTTTTACTTCATATTCGATATAGTCGCTATGAATCAGTAGCAGTTTCATGGAATCGACCTATAAAACAAATCAATGTTCTTAAAGATAATGATTGAAACAGTAATGGGGGAGGCGGCGGAGGTGTTTAACACCGCACATAAAAAACTTAATGTTACACTTGCAATCCCATCTCTCCGCCTGAAAAACAAATATATTATTTAATATAAGAACGTTTCGGAAAAATCTCATGCCATCTCTTTTTCTGATATTTTCTCCTGAAAAATAGCCATGCTGTAAACAAAGTATCACAATGATATGTTTTTACTCTAAAAACCCTAACGCTTCCTCAATACGCCCCATCTCGATACCGGTTGTAAGATTACCAATAATGGCACCTTTCGTATTTGCAACAAGCCCACTACCAATCATAGGATGACCATGATTTACGGTGCCAATCATAACTTCAACATCAAAGATTTCTTCCAACTGTTTCTTTTCATCATCGGTAACTTTTGGATGACAGAGACATCCTTTGTTTGTAACAACAGCAGCCATACCAACTGTTTTCAATGAAGCAATTGTACCTCTATGAACTGGTACTCCTAGTGTTTCCTCAATTTTTTTCAAAGAAGAAACTTTAATATCAGGATGAATAAGTGCACCATAGTCATTGACGAGGATGTCGTTTCCTGCAGCATTGATCACGTCCTCTACAACAAAAACGTCAAGATCTAGCTGCTGCTCAATTGCAGTCAATGTTTCTTTATCAGCAACGTTAGTGACAACTGCTCCTTTGGAATTGAGTGCAAGCAGTGAACCAATAATCGTTGAATCAGCAATGGAGAGTTCAACAAGTTTAACATCCAAGGCAGAGGATACCTTCTTTTTTACTTTCTTCTGTAGACTTTTTTGTAAAAAAACAACAGCATCATTTGTTCTGCAGTACACACCGACATTTGGATTTTCATTAAAATCCAACAGTTCAAACATAATGTATTCACTTTTTCTTCTCTGTTTTTTTCGAGGCTGCTTTCTTTTTAACTGCAGGTTTTTTTGCTTTTTTCGGTTCTTTTATCTCCTTCTTTTTTTCTGTAGATGCCTTTGGTTTTTTCTCTGCTTTCTTTTTTTCCTTTTTAGCAGGCTTCTTTTTTGTTTCCTTCTTTTCTTTTGGTGCTTTCTTTTTCTTAATTTTTACTTCCCCATCTGCAGCTGGGCTAATGTCATACTCATCAGCTCCTGCAACACCTGCTTCCTCAACCGCCTCTTCCTCTTCTCTTCTAAGAATCGGTGTTTTCTTTTCCTTTTCTTCCTTGAGAAGTTCACGACGTGATTTTTTAACGCCAAGTTCAGGAACTGTTGCTTCAACGACACCATCTTCGAATTTCACAGCTCTCACACGAATTTTACTAGGTATCTTGTATTTACCTTGGGACCACAGCTCCTTATTGAGGGAGTCATCTATCCAGACGTCTTCTGAATCAACCTTCATATGTTTTGTGAGATAACTACGTACTTGTTTCACTGCCCTTGGAGCTGCAAGAGAAGATCTACCGATTTTTGCCTTTCTCAGCGGTATCACGTATATTCTCTCGATTTCTTTCTCTGATTCCTTTTCAGCCATATGCATCAACCTTTCTTGAGTTTACTTCTCCTCCAATGACGCGTCTTCGGATGTCTTGTAAAACGTCTATTTGTACGAATCATAACCCAAGCTGGCACCCTTCTGTTACTTTTTGTCGCCTTCTGTAAACGAAGTTTTTTACCTAATGATTTATGAGTAGACATATTTAAAGCCCTCTTCTTCTGATTTTAATATCTCTTTTCTTAGGAATTAACTTTGAAAGTAACTCCCGTAACTGTTCATCATTTATTTTATTTTTGAGCTGCCCAGATTGAGCTAACAAGATGAGTTGGTTCTCTATATTTTCTGCTACATCCGGACGAGCAACCTTGATTCTTCCTAACCGCTCTCTTGCTTCTGTGGTGAGAATTTGTCTGAGAACCGCCTTTTTTTGTTCCTCAACTTCTTTCTTCCTTGCTTCGTCTTCGAAAGCTTCCTGTGAACGCATTTGTTGCTGTTGAAGTTCTAACAATTTTTTTTTCCGAATGGCTTCTAATTCATCATCCATAATTCTAAAGCCTCAAGTCAAACCTATCACGACTATATTTAATATTTTTTCAGTTCAGGATAGTAATCTATAAGATTTTTCTTTACTTCGTATGCCGCGTTATCCAAAAAAGATGTTCCTTTTGGTGTTAAAATGCGACCTTTTCCTCGCAGTTTTGTCACATACCCTGCTTTTTCCAATTGTTGCACAGCATGTCGCACAACAGATCCACTGCCGCTTCGTGCTTTGTAAGGTTTTGATCCTTTATCGCGTTTTCCACCATACTCATTTTTCAGATGTTCAATGCCGATACCGTTATTGATATAGATTTTCCGAAGAATAGAAGCACATCTTGTATGCCACCAATTCCTATCTTCTGGAGGGTTCTCTTTTGAAACTCCTGTTCTTACGTAATGGCTCCACTCAGGTGGAATAACCTCTTTTTCATTCTGCAATTTTTTTGTCAAGGCATCTATCAAGTCTTTTGCTGGAACGTCATATGCAGTTGTCATATCAATTCTCTTCCGTTATATATAAAGTGGGTATCGGTAATAAACCATATGTTATTTAAGCATATTGGGTAGCAAACCTGTTGGCAAGAGACAATAATTATTGCATTATTTTTTATCTGAAACGTTTATTTTGCCAAGTGATCCTGTATCGGTATTCTCATAAATTTTTTACAATTATTACAATAAGTAACAATCTTACCTCTATGAATACGTATTCTACAAGTAACATTTGGCAGAAGATACGAGTAACAATGCTTACAAAACCGACGTTTACATTTGTTTGGAATAGACACTAAGTACCGCATAGAAACCTTGCGTGCTAAAAAC
>JAUWYM010000060.1 GCA_030615845.1 Thermoplasmatota archaeon
CCAGTTGCACCGACAGGATGACCTTTTGCTTTTAACCCACCACTAGTGTTGACAGGAAGTAAGCCATCCAGCGTTGTAATCTTGTTATCGATTGCTTTCCCCCCTTCACCTTTTTTGACAAAACCAAGATCCTCGATTGCACAGATCTCTGCAATGGTGAAACAATCATGAACTTCAGCAACATCAATATCCCTCGGTGTTTTGTTTGCCTGTTTATATGCCATCTTTGCAGCATGTACCGTAGATTCTAGGGTACAGATGTCTCTTCTTGCATGAAGAGCCAGTGTGTCTGAAGCCTGACCAGATCCAATGATTTTGATAGGTTTATCAGTATATTTCTTTGCTTTCTCAGCAGCACATAATACAATCGATGCTGCCCCATCGCTGACGGGAGAGCAATCAAGTAAACCTAAAGGATAGGCGACTGTTGTTGCTTTCAAAACAGTTTCAATAGATATTTCTTTTCTGAACTGTGCATATGGATTTAACGCACCATTGGCATGATTTTTTACAGCAACTTGCGCGAGTTGTTCCCTTGTAGTTCCATAGTCATACATATGTCTTGTCGCCATCAGTGCATATATCCCCGGAAACGTCGCACCGAAAAACGCTTCCCATTCTTGATCTGCAGCAGTGACAAGTGTTCCAGTTGCTGACGTGCCACCGACATCATTCATCTTCTCAATACCGCCGACGACAACAATGTCGTTCATCCATGAGGCAATGGAGAGATATCCCTGTCGCACTGCAACACCACCTGAGGCGCAGGCGCTTTCAACTCGAATCGCAGGGATATGATCAAAGGCAAACCCTGAGGTATCTGCAACGAGTGCACCGACATGTTCCTGACCGACAAATCGACCTGCACTCATTGTTCCAACATAGAGCGCATCAATTTCCTTTCCTCCGATTCCGGCATCAAGAATTGCTTTTGATCCTGCTTCTGCTGTCAGCTGCCGAAATGATTTATCCCATAGTTCCCCAAATTTTGTCAATCCTACCCCAATAACTGCGACATCTCTCATTTTTCATCACTCCCAATATAAAAGATCAGTAATTTTCGCATAGGTTCCATAATCAATATATTCCTTATTGTCAACCATCTGAGCAATCGTTGGAGCATTCTTTAGGGCAAGCTCTATAATTTTTTCAGTTACTGTTATGTCAAAACCATCGCTTCCAGCTCCAGAACCATAACTTGTAAGAAAGATTCGGTCACCTGGTTTTGCAACATCCAGAACAGATGCTAACCCAACAAGCGATGCTCCCGAGTACGTGTTACCAATGTATGGGACAACAAGTCCTTGTTTTATCTGATCAAAGGTAAAACCAAGTCTTTTTGCAACAGTAACCGGAAATTTAGCGTTAGGCTGATGAAAGATTGCATAATCATAATCCTCAGGTTTTGTTCCTGCTATTTTCATACAATTTGTTGCACAGTTTGTTACATGTTTGAAATAGGCAGGTGCTCCTGTGAATCTGCCAGCGTGTGATGGGTATTTTCGTTCTGCTCTCCGCCAGAAATCAGGAGTATCTGTTGTAAAAGAGCAGGTGTGATTGATGGTTGCGATAACATCTTCTTTTCCAATAATAAATGCAGCTCCTCCTGCAGATGCTGAATATTCCAACGCATCTCCTGGGGCAGCCTGTGAAGTGTCTGCACCTATTGCAAGGCCGTATTTTATCATGCCTGCTTTTACAAATGCAGTACAGGTCTGCATTGCTGCAGTTCCTGCTTTACAGGCAAATTCATAATCTGCAACCATAAGATCAGGTGTTGCCCCGATTGCATCTCCAACGATGGTTCCTGTTGGTTTTACGGCATACGGATGTGATTCGCTTCCAATGTAGATGGCGCCGATATCTTGAGGATTGACTGTACAACGTTTCAATGCTGCACGAGCAGCCTCCACACTTATTGTTGCGGTGTCTTGATCTATTGATGGAACTGACTTCTCATGGATACCAAGTCCTTTGCTTATCGCATCACCGTCTTTACCCCACACAGAAGCTATCTCTTCAGTTTTTATTCTCAATCGAGGTATGTTTGCTCCATAACTTACAATCCCGATGGTCTCCATACTGGTCACAAAGGGGGCAAAACAAGATTTAATACTTAAAATTGCCGATTAAATTTTCGTTTATTGCCGACAAGATCTTACCCTGAAAGCGATATCTTTTTCCCCTTTTTCAAGTCATCAACTGATTCAGTTGCAATCTCTTCAAGTTTATCTTTGTCAAGCAGTATCTTTTGTGCCTTGACATTTTGGTTTTTAAGAATTTCTTTTGATTCCTTCCAACTTTTCCTTCGTTCGTTTTTCACAGCCATAATTTTGGAGAGCATCTCCATTGCTTTCTCATGATTCCTTTGTGCTTCCTCTCGTATTTCGATATATTTTTTATGCTTCTTATTTGACTCATTAATAGAACCAGCGATTTCTTGAACGAGCTTCATATACTCTTCATGTTCCTTCTGACTTTCCGTATAATACTTCTGAACCTTTTCATGTTCTTCATCAGCTTTTTTGAAAAGCTCAGTGATAGCTTCATCTGTATCCGATATATCTGTTTCAATCAATTGCTGTTTCTCCAGATGTTTTGCGCATTCTTCATGTTCCTTTCTCTTACTCTTAATAAGATCAATTAACTCGTTTTCTTCTTTGGTGCTCATCGGAACGGTTTCTTGCTTGTATTCCAGCATCTGAATATCAGCTTTTAGTTCTTCTACTCGTAACGGCAGATTTCTAACAACATCCCCTCTTTTTTTCTGTTTTGCCTTAATCAGTTCTTTTGCCTTCTGCTGTAACTCTGTTCTTCGTTCTTTATGAAGCTTCATCTTTGAAACGAGTTCATCACGCTTCTTTTTGTTCTTCTCCATGGTTTCTTTGAGTTCTTTACGTTTGTCATTCAGCATATCACGTTCTTCACGAACAAGCCTTGCGACATCATACAGTTCGTTTCTTTTCTCTACAAGACTCTGATATTTCTTTTCTGAATTCCTCAATTGTTCCTGCTCCACCTTTTTTGTCGGTATATCTTTAACCACTAGAGACACAACCTTCAAACGCCTAATAATTCAACCGATATATATTTTACTGCTCTATTGCTTTTAACTGCAGCTCATTTTTGCCTTTAAGAGCAATCCACGGAATCTTAATATCCGCATATCCTCCACTGGGAATAGTTACCTCTACTTTATTTTTTTGCTTTCCATTTATAAATAAAACAACTTGTACGTTTCTTGCTGAAATACTTCCCTTATTCTCTAGCTTAAAAGAAGTAATTACTCTATCGCCTTTTTTAAATTCCCTAGGCCAGCTAAATACGTCTTTTATTCTCAGAAGTGTTTTTCCTTCTTTTACCATAACCATAGTTGTTATTTCTTCTGATTTCTTTTTCCCAATTACCCTCACGTTTAACTTCACTTCAGTCCAGTCATTTGATTTTACCGTCTCTGCAGGTTTTACCACAAGAAGTATTGATTCTGAGCTGCGAGCTGCAATTATTACCTTTTCTCTATCTGTTGCTGTCTGCCATTTCGAAGACGGTGGGTCATCCTTTGAAGATATTTCACAGGTTTTCGTTTTCTTAGTAGGATTCTTCAGAATGATCTCAAATACAGCCTCACCATCAGGATCAATTTCTTGAATACGGTCAGTACAGACAATGTTTACAGATTTTCTCCTAAGAAGGAATATAAGAATTGCGATGATAAGAACAATTATAATCACAAGAATTCCTGCAAGTGCATAGGGAGCTGCTTTAGAACCAAACATGTCATCAAATCCTAAATAATTGGCTGCAGATTCAAAAAATTCATAGATGCTTTCAAAAATACTTGGCCCCAGAACATTTACCGTTACATTGATGACAGCAAACGTTTCACTATTGCCATCTGAAGTAGCAGTGACAGTGATAACGTCTGAATCAAGCGTAGTATTTTTTGGTACATACACTATTACAAAAATCTTTGTAGGATCAGTTTTTTCTCCAATTAATAAAGGCTGAGTTGAATTAGTAACCTTAAGCTTCCAGTCGTTTTTTGATTTTGCTGTTATCGTGTAGCTATCAACATCATCTATTGCGCCTGTATTTTTATTTTCAACAACAAAGTAAAATTTGCCGCTTTTTCCTTTTTTAATATTTTTACTTTCATCCTGACCAATGATATCTACATCATATTCTATTGCATCTTCTGATACTTCAACAGAGGCTGTCTTTTTAGCAATACCTGTTTTACCACTTACAATAAAAGTCAGATCAATTGTGTCGCCATATGCTTCTTTTTTGTTGTTTTCTGATTTTACAATAATTTTAACTGTTGCAATATCTCCTGAATCAGTATTTACAGATTCTGATTCTATTGTAACGTCCCATTCTCCCTCTTGGTTTTTTATTAATGCATCGATTTCGATTGTATCTTCATAGGCACTAGAAACATTGAGAGTGTATTCAACCTGACCTCCAGGAATTATTTTCTCATCGGAAGGATTTGCGTAATATTCCAGTTGAATATTGTCAGTTTCTTCAAATTTAACAGTTAACGAAGAGAGAAAATCAGCTGAATCATGTAATACTTCTGCTTTTATTGGATTTATTGTTACGTTACCAAGCGATACATCCATGTAAATATAATTTTCGTAGGATATTTCTTTGTCAATATTTTCAAAAGTAAATGTCATGGGTTCATCAGGGTCTATAAAAATAAGATTCATAGGTAATTCTTTTGAAATTGAACCTATCTCATTTTCTCCATTGAATAAGGTTACTGTGACGGTTTTTTTCAATACATTTCTATGTCTAATATACAATTTAGCTGTTGCTGTTTTCAATATTTTACTTCTCTCTAGTTCAGGACTTTCCCACTTTATTGCTCCTTCTTTTATTGATGTACCTGTTGGTTTGTCATTGTATGTTCTTTCTTCATCCATCTGATTTTCATCGTGGAGATAGTATGTACGAATATCTTCGCCAGATAGTCTCGATGGAAGGGTGATTGATGATGGATGATCTATTGAATCAAAAACAAATGATGATGATAAAATGGCGTTAGAAAGATCAGTAAAATCTGCAAGAGACATATTTAATGGTATTGATTCATTTTCATCAAAAACAAGCAGTAATGTTTCTCCCAATTCTTGCACTTTTGGTAGGTTTTCTCTAGTGCTCATTTTTTCTGCACGATTGAGTATAATTTCTATGAAATCTTCGAATGTTCTCTCCTTTAATATTCCTCCCCTTTCAATAAATTTTGAAATTGTCTTATTACTTGGAATAATTTCTACAGAAAATGCCAATTCATCTCCATATTCTAATGAAAAATCAACGTTTTCTATAATAATTGAGTAATCTTGGATTTGTCCGCCGAATATCTTGTTTGTCAGCGTAACAGTTTTATTTTCAATTTTCTTATTATTAACAAGGATTTCTAATGCTACTTCGTCATTAAATTTTGGTAGAAATGGGCGCATATTTCCTTTGAAATATAGATGAAAGATAATATCTCCTTTAATATCAGTTGATTCTTCACCAGTATATGTATATGTTTCTGTCAGTTGGTATGGATTAAGAAATCCAAAATCTTCTCCTAAGAATGCTAGTAATTCCTCTATTGTCATTCCAGTTTCGTTAAGCATCTCTTGAAAATATGGATCATTTAGCATTTCGTCCATATATTCATCCATCATATTCTTCATTTGTATTGCAAGAAACCAACCGATGAACCAGGCGCCAAACTCTTCATCAAGTATTTTTGGTGGTAACATAGAATCGTTTTCTTTTGTTGGCATGTCTTGGTCTATGATGCCTCCAAATTCAATATCATACTGATGGAAGTATAATGTCGTCTCTCCACTTGTTGATTCTGCACCAACTGTTGGAGTAATAAGAGCCATGAAGGAGCCTAAGACTAATATAACTGATAGCAGAGTTACTCTTAGTGT
>JAUWYM010000145.1 GCA_030615845.1 Thermoplasmatota archaeon
ACTTTATGCCGTCATTTTTTGAAAAATTTGTTAGGAATTCCTTTAGCATTCCCTCTGCTTTTTGTGATGCCACTGGTTTAGCTCCAAGCTCAATAGCTTTTTTAAAAACTCCATCGGTCCCTTTAAGACCTACTTTTCCACCCATGCCAGCAATAGGGTTTACAACAAAACCAATCTTAGATTGCATTATCTATTACGTCTGCGATAACAAGCCACAATATTTAAATAATGTTGGAAAAATGGGCATGAAAGGATACGGACCCACGGGCATCTATTTTTTTCTAAGGAGAACGACTGCATAGAATGCCCCTTTTTTGGCGTTGCTATGCAATATCTTATAACAGAGTTTTAGAACAATATTGCAGGTTTTATTGTATTCAAACATAAAATACCAAAGATATATCGGGTTGTGGTCAGATATACCTTTTTTCTAAGATACCAAAGATATTTTGAGCTTTGGAAAGTAATACCTTACAATACATCAAACTGATAGTTTTATAAAATGATGGATGTTACGGCATTTTAAAGACGCAAAGAGTTAATTAATGGTTATTTAGGAAGGATCAATTACACAGGTAAATAAATCCTATTGATCGATTAATTGTATTTTATATGAGTGAGCGATTTAAATGATAATGGATAAGTTTGGAAAAAAAGTGTCTAAGTATCCGAAGGCAACAATAGTAACAATTGTAGTAATAACTTTGATTGCGATGGGTTCCATGCAAATATTTGGTATTGAACAAGAGTTTTCAGAAGAATCATTTATGCCTGAAATGGAGATTGCAAAAGCTTCTGATGAAATCTCTGAGAAGTATATCACCACATCTAGTGTATCAATACTTGTTAAATCAAAAGATAATGATGTTTTAACTTCGAATAATCTTGCTGAAATGCTTCAAATCGAGAAGGCTATTATCGATGATTCAGTGATTATACCTACACTGGATACACCTGAGATGCCATCTGTTAATGTAAACTCTGTTGCAGATATTGTTGCCCAAATGGCCTTGCTCCAACAAAATATTACCATTCCAACAATGGATCAGAAGATTTTTGCGATTCAAAGTATGAATGACAATCAAATAAAACAGCTTATAAGTGGGATATTAAGCTCAGATCAAACACCGCCGGAGGTCAAAGGCATATTTTCAATGATGCTAACAAAGGATTTTGATCCGGCTAGTGGTGAGATCAAAGCAAAGGGTACAATGATTATAATTAGTCTGAATGCTTCGATGGCGGGGGGTGGAGGTATGGGTATGGGATCTTCCGCAGGAGGATCAGGGATTTCAGAATCAGAAAAAAGAATGGATGAAATTGTCAAGAGTTCTAAACTAGAGTCTACAGAGATGACTGTGATGGGTTCGAGCATAATTATGGATGAGATAATGGAGGCCAATAATGATTCTATGGCGATACTTTTACCACTTGCCTTTACATTGGTGATCATTATTTTAGCGATCATCTATCGAAGCGGTTTAGATATGATGTTCAGCCTTCTTGCATTAGGTTTTGCGATAATATGGGTTTATGGTTTTGGATCCTTAATGGGTTATACATTTAACCCTATGACCACGGCCGTACCTATATTGATTGTTGGACTTGGGATAGACTATGGCATACATATTACAATGCGATACCGTGAAGAAATTAAAAGCGGTAAAAAAATTGAACAGTCGATACGTATAACTATACTATCTGTGGGAATGGCATTACTGCTCGCAACAATTACAACCGTAGTATCGTTCCTATCTAATTTAGCTTCTCCAATAAGTCTCCTTGGGGAATTTGGAGTACTTTGCGCTATCGGGATTATTGGTAGTTTTGTTACTATGACTACTTTTGTGCCAGCATGTAAACAACTTAAAGATATTCGAAGATTGAAAAAGGGTAAATTTGCGGGTAGTGAATTAAAAAATAATAATTCAGGTAGAAGAAGAGCGAAGACAAAAAGCGTTGGTGTGACAGTTCTTGATAAAACAATGGGTAGTGGAGCTGTAGCAGCGGAGCATCATCCTATACTTGTTATAATTGTGGTATCTTTAATTACAATCGGTGCTGTAGGAATGGCATTACAATTAGAAACAACCTTTAATTTTGAGGATTTCCTACCCGATGATTTAGATTTATCAAAAGATCTAGAATATATGATGACAGAATTTGGAATCAGCGGCGGGGCGGCAGAAAAGGTTAATATTTTAGTGAAGGGTGATATCACTAACCCAGAACTATTAAGAGATATGGATGAGACAATAAATAATATGAAGGACGATGAATCTGTAATTAAAAACGCTGATGAGCCTGATGTTCAATCAATATTATCCATTATGAAAGACTGGGCGACAAACACGACTCAGTATGGGATGCAGGATCCAAATTATAACCCGGGTTTCCAAACTTTGTATAATAGCACTATGACGAGTGAGGGTGTACCAAAACAAAGTGCTACAAAAGAAAATATCACTGTGTTGTATGATTGGCTATATTCAAACCCAAAATCCATAAAGGCTGTACAATATGTTTTACATAAAACTGAGAATAACAATTATGACAGTACAGTTTTACGAATTTCTGTTGATGTAGATAGCAATGATAATGAAGCAATTGAAACACTTCATAAAGATTTAAAAGAAGATAAAAAACCATTAGATGACAGTACAGATAACGCTATAGTGACGGGTGGTTCCATTTTAACAAAGGTTATCATGGATTCTTTAAATGAAAGTCAAATTCGTTCATTGATTATTACAATTATTATGTCTTTTATTGTTTTAACTATTGTATTTTGGTATAAATGGCGATCATTGATACTTGGAGTAATTACAGTAACCCCTGTAATATTTTGTGTTACATGGACTCTTGGAACAATGTATTTAGTAAACATCCCACTTAATGTAATGACGATCATAATCGCGTCTTTAACTATTGGCCTGGGAATTACATACGGGATACATATTACCCATAGGTTCCTAGAGGATCTTGAAAACTATAATTCAAAACAGTATCTTACGATCCAAAAGACCGTCAGATGCCCGAATTGTGGAGGAATTTTAGTCGTTTTGGGTAAACCTGGAGATGTTGTAAAAGTTACTTGCGTATCATGTGGCACCAAGGGAAAAGTCACATTTAAAAAACCAACCTCAGCATATATTGATGATGCATGTCGAAGTACAGTTACTCATACAGGAACTGCGTTATTTGGAGCCGCAGCCACAACTATTGCTGGCTTTGGGTTACTTGTGTTTGCCGTAATGCCACCTTTACAACAATTTGGAGGTATAACTGCATTAACTATATTATATAGTTTTTTAGCGTCAGTGTTCATCCTTCCGACATTTCTAGTAATGTGGGCAAAATGGAAACTAAAAGTTCAGGTTAATAACGTTTGATTTATCTTTGTCTCTTTAGGAAATACCTACTGAATTGATTATACTGATTTCATTTCAAACAATAATATGATATTTTGTTATAAAATATACCATAAGGATAATATGCAACAGACACACATATAATAATGCAAGGGTAGACAGACTTGCAGTTACCATAGAATTAAACG
>JAUWYM010000181.1 GCA_030615845.1 Thermoplasmatota archaeon
GGGTTTAAAGATAAACTTATTCAAGGCTTGTAGCCTATAAAACCCTGAAAGTCAGGATCTAAGCCATAAAATGATTCATGTCGTTCTAATCTGTATGTGTCAAGCCAGCTTATACGATCAGGTCCAAGAGATTTAACATAATATTCTCTAAGATATGCAATGACACATACATGGCTTTTCTCAGTAATGCCATCCCTAAACAACAATGCCCTAGCAGCTTGAAACATACTGGTATAAGAAGAAACAATAGATTCTTCATAAAAACCATTTTCAAAGAGATTTTCCGCTCGCTCTCTTTTTCGCTCTGACATTTCTAATGCCTTTTGAGCTTTAAGAAAATCATGTTTACCTTTCCTTAGTAAACGCTTTTTGAAACAATCATTTACTCTCATTCTACCACCGGCTTTGTTCCATGGAGAGATATGCCATCTACAATCACATCAAGATAAAAAGCCCTGTTTTTTTTCGATTGATTCGACCATTGTGCTGGTGTAAAGTTCAATAAATTAACATCTCTCCCCAGTAATTTGGCAAGTTCTGCGGTTGGTTTATCTTTACTTAAAGAGATAGTTACAATGTCAATATCGCTACTTTCATCATTTTCTCCTTTTGCAAAACTACCGAAAAGCATGATGGAAGTTACTGATTTCATTTTATTTATGATAAAATTAACCATCTTTTTTTCTTGTAAAAAAGAAAGATTATAGGATATTTTTAGGTGGCGAAGGGCAGGATTCTCCATGTTTGCCTGATAAAGTATTCTATTTTTTTCTTCAGTTTTTACTAGCAATTCATCTCTCAATAGAAGGCTTAATGATCTTTTAACAGTCATTGGATCCATATCTAGTATTCTAGCAGATTCTCTAAGATAATAACTTGAATGAGGGTTCTCAAGAAATAATGTAAGGACTTTTAACTGTGTGATTTTTTGATATGTTTGTATCATATTTTCACACATCATGTTTTGGTTTATATTATTTTTCTTTCTCTTCTTCTTTCTTTGTTTCTTTTTACTTTATATATGTTTGTATGAGTAATTTTTATAAGTTTGGGAAACGATAAGTGACGAAAACGGGAAAAGATGCAGGCGACGGATCTGGGAAATAGCATAAGCAACAAATATGGGAAATGGTTCACGTCACAGATATGGGGAATGCTCAGCATGTGGATTTATTTTGAGATATTGTACTGTAAAATCGGCAAAGGGCTTCAAAAGAAGGGATTTTCATGTCATTATAAACAAGGAGGCGAAGGACTATTTATGATGAAGATGGAAATGAGATTGATGTCTTAGGGTTTCTTCTCGTAAATCCTGTCATGATGGCCAAACTCTTCAAAGACAATAGCGTCGTCTTTGATCCTAAAAATAAGTACGAAGCTGCCAATATGAACCCGTTTGAGATGACTCAAATTTCCTCTGAGATTTTTGAAACGTTCAATAGAAGCTTGGTCACAGGAGGCGATTTGAAAAATCTTATTCTCCACAGCAATATAGGTGGTTTTGTCTTTTCGTTTGAGGATAGCCAAACTCTTTTTGAGCTCATTCGAGATTATGATTTTGAAGCTCATAATTCCTCAAACCACTTCTTCAACTCTTCGGGTTTCATTGGCTTGGAATGTGAGCCTTTTTCTACTTTTTTGAGTTTCTTAATGAATTCTTCTTTTAATGGGAGCTCATCTACAGGATGCCAATCAATTTTTTCACAGAATTCCTCTTCCTCTTTCGTTATTCTTCCTGTCTTCATATATTTATCAAATATACATCTTTTCAACAGTTCGTCTCTACCTATTTTTGACCAGTTCACCCAAGGAAATCTTCTCAGTCTTTCCTTAAATGGCTTCTCTACCGAAACAGTGATGCATGCCATCTATAGTACACCTCTTGCACGTAATTTTTCTAACACTTCTAGTTTCTTCCTCAGGCCTTCCTTAAATACTTCAGGCCAGTTTACATCAGGTCTAGAATCAAGTTTCCTCTTTAAATCATCTGATATTGAAAAAGTCATTCTTACCATTTATATCACCTTATGCAATTGCATAGATATATGTATATGCATGATTATATTTAAAAATTTCGGTTATGAATGAGGTTACAATACAGATGAAATCGCTCCAGATGATGAATAGAACCCTAATTTTGAACGTTAAAGTCAGGGATTTGGGCAGTTACTAAGGCGACGAATCTGTGAAATAGTGTAAGCAATGAATATGGGAAATGGTTCACGTCACAGATATGGGAAATGTTTCTTGGAGGGATGAAAAAAACTGGAGCAGTTTTTAGGTAATGAATATGGGAAATGTTTAGGCCTCGGATTTGGGAAATTTGAAGGTAGCAGGTCGAGGAAAAAGATTTTTTGTTGTTTTTCTTTGGGATATCTCGATATTTTTACTGTTTGCTTGCTGCTTGCTTGCTGTTTACTTACTGTTTTCTTGCTGTTCTTACTGTTTGTTTACTGTTCTTACTGCTTGCTTACTGTCTGTTTACTGTTTGTTTGCTGTTTGCTGATACATAAATTATTTGTGTTGCTATTGTGGTTTTTAGGTGCCCGATATTTTGGTAAATATCATGTCCATAGCCGATTTTGGGCTAGTTATGCATATTGGCAAGACGTTTTGACTATTGAAGATGTTTTGGAAACAGCTGATAGAATTAAAATATTTTCGTAAAATTGTTAATTATATTTAACGATTTGCAGTAAAATTATTAAATACGTTTAACGATACGATAATGTGATTAC
>JAUWYM010000018.1 GCA_030615845.1 Thermoplasmatota archaeon
AATAGTGATGCCTGGAGATCAATTGTCCACTTCCGAAGAATTGTTACCAGGCGCGGGAACCTTTGAAGAAGATGGTATTATTCGGGCAGCAATAGCTGGAAAATATATTGTTGATGAAAAATATCGAAGAGCAAAAGTAAAACCAGTAACAAGTGTCCCAGTTATCTTGAAGAAAGGTGACATTGTGATTGCAGAAGTACGCATGGTGAAAGCATCAATGGTTATTGCAGATGTTATCCATGTCATCGGAAAGAATAGATCGGTTTCTGGCGATACAAATGCAACAATTCATGTGAAAGAAATTGCAAGTGGCTATGTGAAGGATGCCGCTTCAGAATATAGAGTAGGAGACTATGTGAGAGCAAAGGTCATACAAGTAAAGCCAAGCCTGCAGCTGGCGACAAAAGATAGAGATCTTGGTGCCATTAAGGCGTTATGTGTGAAATGTAGACATTCCCTTGTTAAAAAGGGCGATATTCTTGAATGTGAGCATTGTGGTAATAAAGAAAAAAGAAGAATTGCAATGGATTACGGCTCCATCGATTTAAAGAAATTATAAAGGCGAATACGTATGGAATTAAAAACAATTAAAAAAACAAAAACTGAGCTTGAATTAGAAGTTATTGATGAAAATGAGACAATTCTTAATCCAATTACCTATATTCTTTCAGAAAATGAAGATGTTGAATATGCAGCTTGTATGACAGACCATCCCATGTCTAATAAAAGACAATTATTCATACGAATGAAAAAAGGATCCCCAGATGAAGCACTTAAAAAAGCGGTGAAGTATTTAGATGACGAAATCAAAAAATTTGGGAAGAATTTTGAAACAAGTAAGAGTAAAAAATAGATGAAACGCTTAGATTTTGAAAAAAATATAGGCATTGAAGCATATTTTACCAATTATACAGGCATCGGCGGGAAACTTCGTATTAGTCCTGAAGATTTTATAGTAAATGAGATTTTTCTTTATCCAAAAAAGGTAGAACATGGTTGTTTTAGTATCGCGGAAGTGTCATGTAGGAATTGGGAGACCCATAGACTCGTAAGAGAACTTTCAAAAAGGTTGAAAATCTCTCAAAAAAGAATTAGTTTTGCCGGTACTAAAGATAAAAGATCGTGTAGTACACAGCTCATGTCTTTTTACAATGTTTCAGAGGAGGACATATCCAGCATCAAAATCAAAGATGTCTCAATAAAAAACATATATTATTCAGATAAAACCATAAAAATTGGGGGTTTACTCGGAAACAGATTTGAAATAACAATAAGAAACATCGATAAAAACATCCAATCAGAGCAAATAGATACTATTGCTTCGTATTTGGAGAGATATGGCGGGTTTCCTAATTTCTATGGAGTTCAACGTTTCGGCGTTATACGGCCTATCACTCATATTATAGGGAGACATATAATAAAAGGAGATTTTGAGTCTGCAGTAATGGATTATATTGCAAATCCTATCAAGGGGGAAGACGAGGAGACATATAAATTAAGAGAGGAGCTGAAAAATTCACGTGATTTCTCTAAAGCATTACAGTCATATCCTGATACTCTTAATTTTGAAAAAGCAATCCTTAACAAGCTTGTTGTTGCCCCTGAAGATTTTGTTGGTGCGTTACAGGAGCTTCCGAAGAATCTTTTAATGATGTTTGTGAATGCATATCAATCCTTTCTTTTTAATAAAATGCTTAGTGAACGTATTCGAAAAAATATTTCGTTGAATGAAGCATTGATAGGCGACATTGTCTTTCCTGTGAAAAAGAATGTTATTGATAATCATTACATCATGGTAGCTAAGTCAAATATAGCAAAAGTAAACAAACAAATTATGAAAAATAAAGCAGTTGTAACCGGTCTGCTAATGGGATGTGATTCTGTCTTTTCCAAGGGAGAGATGGGAGAAATAGAACATACTGTAATAGATCATGAAAAAATTGATTACCAGGATTTTATCATCCCTGCAATTCCTTTTCTCTCATCCTCAGGATCAAGAAGATCTGTTTTAGGAATAGTACATAAAATTGATTGGAAGTTACATAATGATACAGCACAGATCGATAAAAAAGCAGTTACATTAAAGTTTGAACTACAAAAAGGATGTTATGCGACCTCTCTTCTGAGAGAGTTTATGAAATCGGAGAATATGAGAGATTACTAAAAGGAGAAATCCCAAAAAATATTTATATATTAATAAACCTATTATATACTGAAGTAGGCAAACACCATGAAAAAGATGACGATTGTATTGATTACCTTAATTCTTATAACTGTTCCACAAATATTTGCGGAAACAAAAAACGCTTCATCCCTACAAGAGTTACCTCCATATTATAATTGGCGAGATATCGGTGGGGTAGATTATACAACCCCTATAAAAGATCAAAGTCCTGCTCCGACCTGTGAAACATATGCACTGTGTGCTGTACTTGAAACACTTATGCAATATCAAGAAGGAGAGCTCTTTGAGCCTAATCTATCTGAAACACATCTTTATTTCTACGCTGGAGGAACCTACGAAGCAGGAGGAGTCCATCTACAGGATGCTGCTGATTATCTGGTAGAATGCGGCGTTCCTGATGAAGGATGCTACCCTGATCCGCATAGACCATATGATTATCCATTTGAAAGCCTACCCGGTTGGGAAAACAGAACCGTAAAAATACAGGAGTGGGGATGGGTTGAAAAAGATGATGAGGCGATAAAACAGGCATTGATAGATCATGGACCTCTTGTTATCTGCATATCGGTCTACACCAATTTTATGTCTTATCGAGGTGGGATATATAACACAATTGAAGGAGAACGAGAAGGAGGGCACTTAGTTGCTCTCATGGGGTATGATGATATCCAGCGATGTTGGATCGTGAAAAACAGTTGGGGAGATAAATGGGGCGAAGACGGGTGGATTCGGATCAGCTACGATGTAGACATCTTCATAAGCCCCTGCTATGGTGGTACTGGATTTCTTTATGTTGATGGCGTCTACGGAAACTTCAAGCCAGATGTACCAAGAGTGTATATAGAACGTCCAGACATCCATTACACATACATACTTGGCATTCGAATACCTACACTCTTTAGAGATATTTCTTCCATGCAAAAAGCCGCACCTCGAATTTTTGGAAGAAACGTTGTTAAGGTTTCTGCAGAAAATACGAACAAAGTTGAATTCTATCTTGATGGTGAACTAAAAGCAGTAGATGAAAAATCACCATACAGAGCAGTTCTTCGTACTCTTCCAGGTCTACATACAATTACAGTACTTGCATATAATGAAGCAGGGAATATGTCAATGGATATTAGAGATGAGATTATTATTATCTGAAAAGAGAGAAAAACTTATTTTTAAATCAGGTGCTTCTTTTATAACAGACATGGAAACGGTTTTAATGGTCTTTTACCATTACCTGTCGATTCTATAGGAGAAATATGATAACTCGGTGAAAAAACAATGATCAAGTCTTTACCTCAAAAATACAATCCAAAAGATGTAGAAGAAAAAATTCAAAAATTCTGGGTAGAAAATGATATATTCAAAAAATCCATTGATCAAAGAAAAGGATGTACACCATACGTTTTTTTAGAAGGGCCTCCAACAGCAAATGGACTTCCGCATCCTGGCCATGTTCTTACAAGAGTAATGAAGGATCTTGTTCTGCGTTACCAAACAATGAACGGACATTATATCCTTCGAAAAGCTGGTTGGGATACCCATGGTCTTCCTGTAGAAATCGAGGTCGAAAAAAAACTAGGACTTCATGATAAATCAGATGTTGAAAAATATGGTGTTACAAAATTCAATGAAGAATGCAAGAAAAGTGTATTCAAATATGAAAACGCATGGGTTGATATGACAAATCGTATTGCCTTCTGGCTTGATATGGACAACCCCTACATCACCCTAAAAAATGAATATATTGAATCAGTATGGTGGTCGCTTAAGCAGGCCTGGGAGAAAAAACTACTCTACAGAGGCCATAAGGTTGTCCCATACTGTCCACGTTGCGGTACAGCACTTTCCACTCATGAAATCTCCCAGGGTTATAAAACCATAGAGGATCCTTCAATCTTTGTTAAATTTAAACTGAAAAATGAAGATGCATATTTTCTAGCATGGACAACAACTCCATGGACTCTTATATCAAATGTCGCATTAGCAGTTCATCCTGATGCTGCCTACATTAAAATTAGATATAACGGTGAAGTATTGATTCTGGCAGAAGAACGCGCAGCAGTACTTTTAAAAGGAGAAATGTATGACTTGTTGGATGGTTTTTCTGGGAAAGATCTAGAGAAAATAGAGTATGAACCGTTATTTGACTATGCAAAAACTGACAAAAAGGCATGGTATATGGTTCTTGCAGATTTTGTAACAATGGAGGATGGTACTGGTATTGTTCATATCGCACCCGCTTTTGGTGAAGATGACTACACTATCGGGAAAAAATATGATCTCCCTGTTGTCCAGCTGGTAAAACCTGATGGTACATTTCCTAAGGAAGTTACCCGATGGAGTGGGCAGTTTGTAAAGGATGCTGACCCAAGTATTATAAAATATTTAGAAGAACGTGGACTGCTTTCTGGAGTAAAGACGTATTCTCATGAGTATCCTTTTTGTTGGCGTTGTGAATCACCCTTACTCTATTATGCTATGGAGTCATGGTTTATCGCCATGTCGAAGGTACAAACGTCTCTTGTAAAAAATAACGATCAGATTAAATGGTATCCCAAACATCTTCAACAGGGACGATTCGGAGATTTTATTCGTGAGGTAAAAGACTGGGCACTGTCAAGAGATAGGTATTGGGGAACGCCACTTCCTATTTGGATATGTGATAATAATAAATGTAAACATACGATTTGTATTGGAAGTATCTCTGAACTAAAAGAATTAAGTGAAACATCATTTGAAGAATGTGATCTTCACAAACCATTTGTTGATAAAATTACAATCAAATGTCCCAAATGTAACTCCAAGATGACTAGAGAAAAAGAAGTAATCGATTGCTGGTATGATTCAGGTTCTTCATTTTTTGCACAATGGCATTATCCATTTGAAAACAAAGAGCAATTCAAAGAGAATTTCCCTGTAGATTTTATCTCTGAAGCGTTAGATCAAACCCGAGGATGGTTCTACTCGCTCCTAGCAATATCTACGTTTTTATTTGACAAAAATCCATATAAAACCGTTCTAACCCTAGGACTGGTTTTAGATAAAGACAATCAGAAGATGAGTAAAAGTAAACAGAACTATGTCGATCCAAACATCATCCTTGATCATGAAGGCGCTGATGCGCTGCGTTGGTATCTCATATCTGCAAATGCACCGTGGATGTCGACACGGTTTTATGAAGAGGCAGTTAAAGAGACACTTGGTAAATTTATTCTCACGTTTTGGAATTCCTATAATTTCTTTACAACATATGCCTCGCTTGACACGTTTGATCCAGAGAAAGATATGATTCCTCTTTCAAAGAGAGGACAGTTAGATAAATGGGTTCTTTCCAGGTTTAACCACATGATTGAAGAAATCCACACATTTATGGAGGATTTTGAGATACATAAAGCTGCAAGAACTGTTGAAAGCTTCATCATCGGTGATTTTAGTAACTGGTATTTACGTCGTTCTCGTAAGCGGTTGTGGATTGAAGAAAAAACCGAGGATAAACTTTCAGGGTATTCTTCAATGTATGAAATTTTCCTTGGCTTGTCAAAGCTTCTTGCTCCGTTTATGCCATTTATCACGGAGGAAATCTACCAAAACCTTAGGACAGAGAACATGCCTGAAAGCGTTCATTTATGCGACTATTTAACATCAGACGGAAAATCTATAGATGATGAGCTTGAGCAAGGAATGCAGCAGATTAGAGAACTTGTTGAAGTTGGTCGTGCATTGCGTTCTAAGATAGGAATCAAAGTACGATACCCATTAAAAGTAGCAACGATTGTCTGCTCAGAAAAGATACAGAATTCCATAAAAGATTTGCTGGATCTTTTACGTGAAGAACTCAATGTAAAAGCTATTTTATTTGCTCAGGATGCAGGTCAGTTTATGACAAAAGCAGTGAAACCAAATCATTCTCATTTAGGTCCAAAATATAAAGGGAAAACAAAAGATATTGTAAATGCCATAGAATCATCAGATACACATGAGTTATATGAAAAGTTAATGAAAGATAATAAAGTTACAGTTACTTTGGACGAAGAGATAATCAAACTTACTATAGAAGATTTTGAAGTCGTTGAAAGTGAAAAAGAGCATATCGCAAAAGCTGATGCTCAAGACATGACATTATTTCTAGATACAACACTTACCCCTGAATTGGAAGCTGAAGGTTTTGCAAGGGAGATAATACGAAGAATTCAATCGATGAGAAAAGAATTGAACCTTGACGTAGAAGATAGAATAGCTACCAAGATAAAGGTATGTTCTGAAAAGAAGACAGCTCTTCGGAAATGGGAAGGCTATATTAAAGAAGAGACTCGGTCAAAAACAGTATCTTTTGTAGAAAAACCTGTAGGCTCGCTTGTTAAGAAATGGAAGATCGATGAGTTGGAAGCAGAAATAGGAATTAGCAAATAGTTTTATCATATGTAGCTTGAATGATCTTGTGATTGCCGCAAAAGTTTATATAGGAAAACTTCCATTTTTTTAATGTAGTTTACGGATGCACTAGGATACGGACTTGAATGGGATGCAGATAATGGAAAAAAAGATTAGTAGTCTATATAAGATATATAATAAATCGTTGTCTACCGCTGCTCCTTCGTTATTGGTTTTTTTCATCCTGATACTGGTTTTTCTTCTCTCAGCCCATTATATGAATGATAGCGCCTCTGCAGCTGAAAATTCATATATTCCTACAGCACCATCTGGCCCGTAATTTGGCTTTTTAAATGTTGAGTATGAATATACGGTGTATACTACTAGTTCTGACGCTCTATGGATGTTTGATTGGGGAGATGGTACCGCTAGTGACTGGAAAAGTTTAACAAATTCAACAAATTCGATAACACAGTCTCACAGTTGGGATTCCATAGAGAAATATCAAGTGAGAGTAAAATTTAAAAATGATTTTTTTGTGGATGGCGTCTGGTCCGATTCATTAGAAGTAACAATTTCAAAATATTATGAAGAAGATGTTCCACTCACTCC
Source organism: Thermoplasmatota archaeon (assembly GCA_030615845.1). GTDB lineage: Archaea > Thermoplasmatota > E2 > DHVEG-1 > DHVEG-1 > JAUWYM01. The sequence continues at coordinate 7,163 of JAUWYM010000018.1, forward strand.
TACAACGCCTTCTGGAAAAATTGTAGGCTGTACAGACGTAGAATGTTCGTATTCGACATATACAACAGATCTAAAAGGAGATCTTGTTCAATATAGATTCGATTGGGGAGACGAAAGTATTTCCGATTGGACATCTCTAACCAGTTCTGGCTCACTATCATCGGTTTCTCATAGCTGGAAAAAAATTGGAGAATATTCTGTTCGATCACAGGCAAGAGATCAATACGGGTTAATCTCGTCATGGTCTGAGACATTGCCTGTGACAATAGAACCTGATTCAGATGGAGATACATTATCTGATACTATTGAAAAACAATTAGGATCAAATGCTCACGATCCTACCGATGTAACTATAGTTACTATTAATGGTATGAATCAGTATATTATTCATGTTAATCAAACTGTTATCTTTTACAATTCAACAAGTGGGAATGCAAGCATTCTCAATTCTAACAGTGAAGGTAATTATCTAATCAATGATAACAAAGACGCCCGATGGGACTACATCTATGATCCCATATCCGGATCATTTGGAACATATGAAGAACAACCATCAGACAATGGATTTTCTTTTGTAGTTCCCTGGCAGATCCTAGTGATATTAGGCATAATTGTTGGTATTATTCTAACAGTATTCATTCTCATAAAAACAGGTGTTATTTATCTTTATGACGAATATGTTGTTGAGGAATAATCATTTCTTTTGGTAAGTAACTATCGTAGTTTTCAATGAACCAAATTTATTTTATATGATCTTTATTACTACTTGATGATTTGTTTAGGCATTGAAGGCACTGCTCACTCAATTGGGGTTGGAATTATTCAAGATGTGAACAAGACATGTACTGTTCGTTCTAATCTCATAAAAACATATAAACCAGAGAAAGGAGGCATACATCCCAGAGAAGCTGCAAACCATCATGCCAACTATATTGCAGATTTAATTTATGAATCAATCAAAAAAGCACACGTTGATTTTTCTGACATTGATCTTGTATCTTTTTCACAAGGACCTGGACTGGGGCCCTGTCTGAGAACAGCAGCAACTGCAGCACGTGCACTCGCTCTATCACTCGAAAGACCCATTATGGGTGTAAATCATTGTGTAGCACATTTAGAGATCGGAAGAGGAACCATTCATAGATGTAAAGATCCAGTTTTACTATATGTTTCAGGTGCAAACACACAAGTTATTGCATTTGCTGAGGGAAAATACCGTGTCTTCGGTGAAACACTTGATATAGGAATCGGCAATTGCTTGGACAAGTTCGGTCGATTTATGGACATGGAATTCCCTTCTGGACCAAAGATTGAAAAATTAGCTGAAAAAGGAAAAAAATACCTAGAGCTCCCCTACTCAATCAAAGGAATGGATATTGCATTCTCTGGTCTTCTTACCGCTGCAGAACACTACGTAGAAAAGAAAGAACGATTGGAGGATATCTGTTATTCAATCCAAGAAACCACCTTTGCAGCACTAACTGAAGTAACTGAACGAGCAATAGCACATACCGAAAAAAACGAAGTGCTTCTTGGAGGAGGTGTTGCAAGTAATAAAAGACTGCGAGACATGGTGAAAACAATGGCAGAAGAACGAGGCGCATCGTTTTTTGTTCCAAAAAAAGATGTTTGTATTGACAATGGTGCAATGATTGCCTGGCTTGGATATCTGATGTATGATAGCGGCAGTAGGATGGATATTGAAGATACAAGTATTGATCAACGTTTTCGAACTGATATGGTGGATGTGACCTGGCGTGAATAAAAACATGATTTATAAAGGTGCAGAGGCAGAAATTTGCTTATCAGAATATATGGGAAAAAAAGTAATTCAGAAAGAAAGAATCACTAAATCGTATCGAATTAAAGAAATCGATTCTTATCTGATATCATACAGAACGAAGGAGGAAGCAAAACTTATTTCAGAAGCGCGTTCACATGGCGTTTCAGTTCCAATACTTTACGATATTGATCTTGAAGAAGGTATAATTACGATGGAGTATCT
>JAUWYM010000025.1 GCA_030615845.1 Thermoplasmatota archaeon
GATGTACACATATTGAATGGACTGCCTACAATTGGAATGTGTCTGCAATAAAATTCTTTGAAAAAAACAAAGCTACTCGTTTAGATAAATCTTGTTACCAGCTAAACATTGAAAAATCTCAAAAATAATTATTGTGCAAAACTCCTCTGTTTTTCAACATCTTTTTATCCTCCCACAAAACCCAAAGGGATTGGTTTTTGAAAAAAAGAAAACGTTTAAAGATCTCGATAAAGCTACAAATAAAGAGAAGATAAGTAGGTTAAATAAATTTAAAAAATGGCTAGAACAAAACAAAAAAAATTAATCGGTATTACTGCTGCTATTGCATTGGTAACTGATTTGATTAAAATAACTAGGGCTGTAGGATAATTGTTTATTTAATAAAAATCACTTTATAAATATAAATTATTGATTTTTCTAAAAAATAATTTACTCAAATTAACAGAACAAAATTAGAGTTAAAACCTGCTAGGGGGATTTCCAAATGAGTGGTTCTACTATTTAAAATCAGATGATCTGCGGTAAAAGTGGGGGGGCACCCCTAAGATTTTCATTTTTAACTTGAAACACAAGGGGAAGATAGTTATGTTAAGGATACCTTCATTTAGTAAATTTCCAAACAAATATGGGCTTCATTTGGAAATCCCCTAGGTATGAAATTATGTTATGAATATGTTTATATATTATCATTTTATTTAATATCATATGTTTTTTCTGAGGTAGAAATGAAAATATGAAGAAAATTGTTTTATTACTAGTTATAATATTTTTATCTCAGACGTGTGTTGCTAGTGCTTTTTATCAGAACACTTCTTTAGTTCACCAAAATACTACTCAAGCAAATATATGCTCTTCACAAAACGCTAATTATGTAATAATAACAACAACTGATCTTGAAAATGCAGTTAAGGAATTTAAAACCTGGAAAGAATATCCTGGTTTTTCTGTTGAAATAGTAAATATCTCATGGATCTCGGATAACTATAACGGAAAGGATTTACAGGAGCAAATCAGAAACTTTTTAATTGATAAATATGTAGAATGGGGAATTGGTTATGTTTTGATTGTAGGAACACGAAATAACATTCCTATGAGAAGATGCGATCCTATAATTTGGGACTTTGGGGAATATCTTTATTCTGATTTTTATTACTCTGATATTACTGGAAATTGGGATCTTGATGAAGACGGCAAATATGCTGAATATGGAGATGACGATGTCGATTTTATTCCAGAAATTTCTGTAGGTAGGATTCCAAGTGACAACAAAGATACTGTAGCCCAAATATGTGAAAATATCATGCAATACGGATCTGACACAGGAACATGGAAGAAAAACGTTCTTTTACTTGGAGCAATTAGTTACTATCAAGGTTTAGAATCATATGGATGGGTTTATGACCGATCAGATTGCGCAACAATCATGGAAGAGTGCCGAATTGATATTTTTGACCCTGAAGATTTTAACTATGTAAGAATGTATGAAGCAGAGGGCCTTCGACCATCAACCTATAATTATGAATACCCATTGGAATACTCAAATGTTTTATCTGAATGGACAAATAACTATGCTATTGTAAACATGGTAGGACATTCAAATGAAAATCTTGCTGCACGATGGATTTGGGATCATGATGACGGAGACAATATACCAGAAGTAGGCGAGGGTGAACTTATTTACAAAGATATTTTAACAAGAAGTGATAGCCAAGCCTTATCAATGGAAAAACCTCCAATTGTATTTTCAGGTGGGTGCAGTCAATTACACGGCCCAAATAACATGGGACGTAGCTTTATTGAAAATAATGCTGCAGTTGCATATATTGGTACAACTGACCTAGGTTTTTACAACATTACCCGAGTTTGGAATGATGAATCCGATGGAGGATTCGCTTCAATTGACTATTATTTCTTTTATTATCTTATCTCCAAAGATCAGACATGCGGGGATGCATTAAGTAACTCAAAACTTTATTTTTCCAACCATTTTATGTTTAACGAATACAATCCAGAATGGATCTATCGATGCTATAGTACACTTATGGGTACTACATTGTATGGTGATCCAGCCCTAAGCCTGTATCCTATTTCAAATCCACCTTCAAAACCAAGTACCCCAGATGGACCTAATTCTGGTAGAATCAACATTAACTATAAGTTTACAACCTCAAGTATTGACCCTGATGGCGATCAAACTAGATACTTATTTGACTGGGGAGATGGAAACACAACAATTACAGAATATTATCCCTCAGGAGAAACAGTTAGAGTATCTTATAAATGGGATGAACAAGGAAGCTTTAACATACGAGTAAGAGCCCAAGATGAAAATGGAACATGGAGTGAATGGTCAGATCCACTCAGTGTCAGCATGCCTAAAAACAAACAAATCAACACTCCATTCCTACAGTTCCTAGAAAACCTCATGCAGCGTTTTCCATTGTTTGCACGACTACTTCAGCTTCCTATGTTTGAAAAACTAATAGACTTCCAGTAGCTAACTAACACTATCATCATCTTTTTTTCTATTTACAATAACCCAAAAGAAGATTAACTTTATGTACCAAAAAACGATACAGATGTTTTCGAAAACAATCTCATATCGACACCTGTACCGAGGCTTTCAAAGACTTAGAACGCTTGGGGTTTGAGTTCGGCAAATTTGGTTTTGCTGTAACCCATGTGCATTTCCAAGTGAATGTTCCAAAAAAATATTCTGTGGAGGATACAGAAATCATCCTGAAATCAAATACCGCAAAACGTATGTTTGAAAGACATCCTGGATTTAGAAAACGTTATCCAAATGGTGCTTTCTGGAGTGGATATGAACATTATCAGTCTACGGGGGTGAGAAATCTTGAGGAATCAACCGATTATTTGCGACGTCAACAACAGCACCATGGTTTCAAGGTGATCGATGACCGACAGCAAACATTACAGGTGTTCCCGCCGAGCGGGGATGCGGCATGACCGAAGGGCATGCCGAGGGAGCAAAGGCGGAAGGGAGCAGTAGAGTAGAAAGCAGGCGATGCTATCTCAACCTACTAACTCCAAGCTATGGAGGACTTCGGTAACCACATTCACCAGCTAACCCTCATCAATCCGTGCATGAAGTTCTCCTTCACACGGCTTTCCGATGACCTTCTTTCATTGCGCATTCGATGATTAGCGAGACCAATATCGAACAGTTCCACTCAATAACTGTATGTTACACTTTCTATACATCTCGTCTGTAAAACCCCTGCTCCAGCGTCTTCCTGATTTCTGATGCTTCTTACTCCACCACAGTGCTAATTCTTCTCGAATATAGCTATCTATTTGTCGAAATTTCCGTTCTGAATTACCATATCTAAAGTAATTCATCCAGCCCCTCAACATTGGATTTAGGGCCTTCACTACATCTTCAGTACTCTGATTCAGTAACACCCGATTTCCAAGAAACTCTCCAATAGATGTTTTGATATTCTTCGTTGATTTGTTACTTGGCCATTTAAGGGTATAGAGTTTCTTATAACGTCTAGATTTAACCCTTCTATGATAAAATCCAAGGAAATCAAATCCTTCTTTTCCTCCACCTGTATCAACAGTTCTTGTCTTCTTTCCATTCAGTTTCAATCCTAGATCTTCCAATTTCTCCTTCACTATTTGTAGTCCAAGCTCTGCGTCTTCTTTTGTTTTGAACAAGATTACGAAATCATCTGCATATCTAACCAATTTACCTGTAACTACAGTCTGTCGTTTCCAGAATTTGTCAAACTCATGCAAGTAAACATTCGCCAAAAGTGGCGATATAACACCACCCTGTGGAGCCCCCACAATCACTTCCTTAGCAACTCCACCTTCCATCACTCCACATTTTAGCCATTTCCTGATGAGTTTCAATACTCTTCTGTCGCTTATTCTCTGATGTACGAAATCCAATAGTTTCTCATGGTCAATGTTATCAAAGAATCCTTTGATATCTGCATCGAGTACTACTCTGAAACCAGCATTCATTGTTTTCCTGATTTCTTCAAGTGCATCATGAGCAGACCTATTTGGTCTAAATCCATAACTACAATCAAGAAAATCAGCCTCGAAGATTGGTTCTAGAACCTGTTTTGTCGCTGTTTGTACTATCCTATCTCTGACTGTTGGTATTCCCAACGGTCGCTCTCTCCCATCTGTTTTAGGGATAAACACTCGTTTTACCTTTCTTGGTCGATACCCTCCTTCCTTCAAAGTTTTCTGTATCTCTGCCATTACCTGTTCTTCATCATTTGCCATTATATCTTGTATGCTTTCATTGTCAACTCCTGCTGTTCCCTTATTTGCTTTTACCTGACTCCACGCATTATTTAGAATATCCGTACGATACACTTTATCATATAAAGCATGGAATCGCCTGGTCTTACTTTTCTTGGCAGCAAGATATAACTTCTCATAGAGTTCTTGTGCCTTATTTACGGTGTCGTTAGCTTTCGCATTCATCTACACGTACCTCCATTTAAAGCATGGTCAAAGTAGAGGTCCTTCCCTAGGTAAAGTTATGCTGTCTATTGCCATCATAGGTACTATGACCTCATCCGACTTCTCACATCACATCGCTTTGGCTTTCCCACAAATGTGGTTATACCTCTGCTACTCCGTACTCATCTGCTATTCATTCCAAGACTCGGGCTTGGAGATGATGTGAGATCTCCCCAGTTCCTACAAATACTTTGTCAACATTCCATTACCCTTACGCCGAGGGAGGATGGCACTGCACATCCAGAGTCTAAGTGCCAGCTACAGTCTTCACCAACCCTTATCAGGCTCGACCTCCCCATTTTGGGCATGACGACGCAGCAGTATTCGCTTCATGCTACGGACTGCTGACTTGCTCTCCCATTACAGGATTTATACATACCGCTTCAATACTGAAATCACTTCCAGCATTGGGTATATGCTACATGGCTCTCTGGAATTACCATGACAGGACTTTCACCTGTAAGCATCTATAAGCTTTGCTGGGCACACTAAGGGCTTTGCCCTTATCTCACTCCCTCCTTATTAAATCGACACGATAGCTTTAAATAAAAAATGACATTAACCTATGAAAAAATAAACAGAGTGTGGAAAAAACATGTTATTATGGATAGGAATAATTGTTATATTAGTTGTAGTAATCTTTCTGCTGGTATTCTGGGGCTATTACAACAGAATAATTAGACTGGAGAACCGAATAGATAACTCGTGGGCGCAAATTGATGTACAACTCAGGAGAAGAGCGGAACTAATACCCAACTTGATGGAAACCGTTAAAGGCTATATGAAACATGAAAAAGAAGTGCTAGAAAATGTAACGAAAGCACGGTCTGCAATTATGACAGCAAAGACCCCCCAGAAGAATATAGAAGCAGACAATATGCTGACGGGCGCACTCAAATCATTATTTGCTGTAGCAGAAAACTATCCAGATTTAAAAGCAAATCAAAATTTCTTAAACTTGCAGGATGAACTAACCCACACTGAAGACAAAATCTCATATTCAAGACAGCATTACAACGACTCGGTTCTTGCATTTAACAATACAATTGAGACGTTCCCGGGAATAATTTTTGCCAAAAGAATGGGTAAAAAAGAGCGGGAAATGCTACAGATCCCAGAAGCAACAAGAGAACTACCAAAAGTCAAATTCTAAAAAGTTTAGTTTCTTGATAGTATGGCAAAACAAATGCTACTTGAAGATCATATCCGAAAAAACAAACGAAATACTGTACTTATTTGCACTTTCATGGCTTTGTTATTTTTAGGAGTTGTTTTTGCTTTTGGCTACATCTTCTTTGGAAATATCTATATCGCCCTCATATTTGGCCTTCCAATCGCACTTGTCTATATTGCCATCACCTATTCATTCTCTGTGAAGACAGTGCTTTCCGCAGCAAAAGCACGACCTGCAAACCCTCATGTCCGTGAAGAAAAACTATTGATCTATAAGGTTGAAGAGATGGCAATTGCCGCAGGTCTTCCAACACCAAAAGTATACATACAAGATTCTGACAACATCAATGCATTTGCGACTGGCAAAAAACCTGAAGAGTCTGTTATTTGTACCACAACTGGCGCACTGAAGAAATTAAAACCAGATGAGCTTGAAGGCGTTATGGGTCATGAAATGAGCCATATCCAGAACCATGATATTCTTATTGCAACTGTAACACTTGCAGTAGTAGGATCTATTGCTCTTATTTCTGAAATTTTATTTTATTCTCTCTTTTGGGGCGGTGCTGGAAGAGGAAGAAAGAGCGAAGGAAATGCAATTCTTCTTGTGCTTGCGATTCTACTTGTTATCTTAGCTCCTATTTTTTCCAGGTTAACTTACCTTGCAATATCAAGAAAAAGAGAATATCTTGCTGATGCAAATGGCTCTAGACTTACAAGAAATCCTGAAGGACTTGCTAAGGCCTTAGGAAAGATAAAATTAGATATACCAAAAGGAAAGCCAAAAGGATCAAAAACGGTTGCACCACTTTATATTGCCAATCCTTTCAAAAGACAAACACTTAACTCTATCTGGTCGACCCATCCTCCGATAGATGAACGAATTAGAAGACTGCGATCAATGTAATGTTTTTTTATACTTCTTCTAAAATCTTCAACACAAATTTGTAGAATTTATCAACCGTGCTAATATGTACTTGTTCTTCAGGTGAATGGGGATATTTAATGGTTGGACCGATAGAAATCATATCCATACCTGGAAATTTTTCACCAATGATGCCGCATTCAAGTCCAGCATGAATCGCTTCAACGGTTGGCTCTTTGTCATACATGTCTTTGTAGATTTTCTTTGAGAGAGCCAGTATCTTAGAATCAAGATCCGGTTTCCAACCGGGATATGGTTCTTCCTCAGAGATTTTTGCACCTGAAAGTGTTGCCACTGCACGTATTCGATCACGGAAATCCTGCAGAGCTGACTTTATAGCACTTCTTGAACTAAGGCCAATGACTGCATTATTTTCTTTAAAAGCTACTGTTGCAAGATTAGTAGATGTTTCTATAAGATCAGGAATATCATAGCTTCTTTTGTCGACACCATGTGGAAGACCATGTATAAGATTCAAAAGTGTTGTCTGAGAGCTATTTGTTAATGTTGTCTTGAGTTTATCAATATCTTCTATTTCCACGGTAAACTTTGGATCGATTGGTTTTATCTCCTGTAAGACGTCTTTTTCTTCAGATTTTAAATCTGAAATAAACATATCTTTGTCTGCCTTACCGACAGAAATCTTTGCATATGCCTCTCGTGGTATGGCATTATGTTTATCTCCGCCTTTAATTTCTGTTAAATAAAAGTCATGATTTTGTGATGCTTTCCAGAGCAAACGGGTAAGGATTTTGATGGCGTTTCCTCTCTGTTCATGGATGTCACAGCCAGAATGTCCTCCTCTAAGACCTGAGACTTTAATTGATATACTTTCCAAGTCTCCATCGTTTGGCTGGGTTTTTATTGGTAGTTTAATTTTTGAATCTCCGCCACCTGCACTTCCAATGGTGAGTACTCCCCAATCCTCACTATCAAGATTTAGCATGATTCTTCCGGTAAGCATATCTGATTTCATTGCAAACGCACCGGTGAGCCCTGTTTCTTCATCAATAGTAAAAAGTGCTTCAATAGGTCCATGTTTCAATGTTGTATCTTCAAGTATGGCAAGACTTGCCGCTAGGCCAATACCATTATCAGCACCAAGGGTCGTGCAATCAGCAGTAAGGATATCGCCATCTCGTTTGAGTTTTATAGAGTCTTTTGAAAAATCAAAATCTACATCACTGTTTTTTTCACAGACCATATCCAGATGACCCTGCAAAATAATAACGGGTTTTTTTTCCATTCCAGGAATTACAGGTTTTAAAATAACAACATTTCCTATCTTATCGGTTTTAGTTTTCAAGTTCTGTTTTTTTGCAAAATCAAGGATGTATTCTCTAATTTTCTCTTCATGTTTTGAACAACGAGGTATTTTTCTTATTTCATCAAAGTGTTTCCATAAAAGTTTTGGTTCTAAATTTTCAATAACAGACATCTCGATACCTCCCTTAGGGTGAAAATCGGTAATGCAACAATCAATAAAAAATGTTTGCTAAGAAATAAACGATTTATTTTGCAATAGAATCTTGTTGAAATAGTTTATATAATCCTCATCCATTTACCAAAAAACGGAGGCGTTTTATTATGGATTGGGGAATGAAAAACCGATTATCAAAAATAATCAAACCAAAAGATGGGCATACCGTTATGCTTGCAGTTGATCACGGCTATTTTATGGGGCCGACAACAGGGCTTGAAAAACTTGATGAAATGGTGAAACCACTACTGCCTTATGCTGATGTACTCATGCCAAC
>JAUWYM010000047.1 GCA_030615845.1 Thermoplasmatota archaeon
ATCTCTTTTTATGAACTCTAAATCATCGATGTTTCCTCGGAGGTAGTCATCGACTGATTGTTCATTTGAAGTTCCAAAATAATCATGGATACGTTTCCAGGAGCTAATGGTATCTGCAATAACGCCATCCATGTCAAAAAAGACGAGTTTTATCTTTTTTGATTTATCGACATCTTTGTTTATTGCATCTCTGTTATCTTTGTAACAATAATACGTGCATGTAGGATCCATAAGGGTAAAATGATACAACATCGTATATAATAAAGTTTGTAATGAGCATTTTCCCTACATTTTCCCAATTTTTATCTGCCAATATATATAATATATGTAAGGGACAGCATATGAGCGAGTTAGAAACTATGATGAAGTTGGGTGAGGTATTAGAGTTTATCCAACATCAATCTTTCTGAAAATAATGATATGTCACTGCAGGTCGCTTTAAAATAATGATATGTATTTATTTCAGTAACTAAAGATTTATTAACTGCTTTGTATACTGTATATTTGGGGGAATTATACTATGAAAAAAATATTTGAAAACGTATTCCATAAAAAAATAACAGTTGTTACACTAGTTTGTATTTCTTTTCTTTTCGTACCCACAATCAATGCAAAAATATCGCAATCAACTGCATTTGTATGCAGTAATAGAACAACATTTGACGAATCTAATCAACTCGGCGATTCAGTCTATAAACTTCTCATTATCACCCCGCGAGTGTTTGTTGACGAATTACAGCCACTTGTTTGTCATAAGAATCATGTTGGTATGTCAACCCGGCTTGTTACTCTTTGTGAGGTGTATGATCAGATGTATTGGCATGGTAGAGATAAGCCAGAAAAAATCAAATATTTCATAAAAACAGCAATGGAGGAATGGGGGATAAAATATGTTCTTCTGGTTGGTGATTTTCGCTTAATGCCTATACGATATTGTTACAATGCAGATGTAGGTTTGGGGTATGATGAGCCTTGTTTTATTTCTGAGCTTTATTATGCAGATATCTACGATGAATGTGGGGAGTTCTCGAGTTGGGATACAAACAATAACGGAATCTTTGGGGAGTGGTTTGGTGACGAGGCAGAAGACCCAAACATAGATCTCTACCCAGATGCTTATGTTGGTAGACTTGCGTGTAGAAATGAGCTTGAAGTGCGGACGATGGTGAAAAAAATAATACACTATGAAACAAGTACGTATGGTAAAGAATGGTTTAATAAAATTGTTGTCATCGCTGGTGATACGTATCCAGAATCATTAAACGCAAATTGGACGGGAAATGAAGGAGAAGAAAATACACTTAGAGTGTTAGAAAACATGTCTGGTTTTGAACCGGTGAAACTGTGGACTTCAGATGGAACACTTACAGGCACCAAGGATGTGTTACGTGCGATAAATAAGGGCAGTGGTTTTCTCTTTTTTGATGGTCATGCAAATCCATATCGGTGGAGTACCCATCCACCAAATGATGCAGAGACATGGATTGAAGGGCTTTCTGTGCTGAGTATGACTCGTTTGAGAAATAGAGAAATGCTGCCTGTCTGTGTTGTTGGAGGATGTCATAACCTTCAGTTTGATGTCCATCTTGGAAAGCTCCGCGAGGATCCTTGGTATCATTATACCTTTATTCCTGAGTGTTGGGGGTGGAAGCTCACAAGAAAAATTGGGGGTGGATCCATAGCAACAATCGGATGTTCAGGCCTTGGCATGACCAAAGAGGATAAAGATTCCTTTTCTGGGGCAGGGGATTATCTTGAACCCACGTTTTTTTATGAATATGGCGTGAACGGGACTGACATTCTCGGTGAAACCTGGGGAAAGACCATAGCAAACTACCTCAACAAATATCCTATCGACTGGGAGACTCCTGCAGCATGGGATTATGCAATTGATGCAAAAACGGTACAACAATGGGTTCTTTTTGGCGATCCAAGTCTCAAGATTGGTGGATACGCTCAATAATTATTTTCAGATTCAAACCATCAATGCATGTAAAAATTTATAAAGTATATACTATATTATTTATTTTAAGGGAAAAATATGAACCAAGAACTCAATAGAAAAATAATGGCATTCGGAATTTTACTTCTGTTTTCCGGTCTCACAATAGTTCCAACAAGTACTGCAGGTATAAATAAGCGAACTCTTTCAACGACTGTATCTAAAACACCTGTAAATCCAATAATTGGTGAAGATTCTACCTATAAGCTTCTTATAGTCGCCCCTTCAGATTTTGTTGATGAGTTACAGCCTCTCGTCTGCCATAAGAACAACGTAGGCATGTCGACACGACTTGTTACTTTACGTGAGGTCTATGATCAGATGTATTGGCATGGCAGAGATGGTCCTGAGAAAATCAAATATTACATAAAGACAGCAATGGAGGAATGGGGAGTTGAATATGTCCTTCTTGTTGGTGGCATGAAAGGACAGTTTCCATTTTGGTATCTACCTGTACGATATGTACATATAGATTGTGATTGGGAGCATCATGTCATTAGTGATATGTATTATGCAGATATCTATGATTCTGAAGGAAATTTCTCCAGTTGGGATTCCGATGGTGATGGTATTTATGGAGAATGGTATTACAAAGAAGTACCTGAAGATAAATATATTGATCTCTATCCAGATGTCGCACTTGGGCGGCTTCCCTGTCGAAATGAATTTGAAGTAAAAATCATGGTTAAAAAAATCATCGACTATGAAACAAATACTTATGGTAAAGCCTGGTTTTCCGATATGATCGTCTGTGCAGGTGACACATATCTTGAATCTCATAATCCAAATTGGACTGGATATGAAGGGGAATATTATGGCGACCGTGCTCTGGAAAACATGACTGATTTTAATCCTATTAGATTGTATACTTCTGATGGGTCTTTAAGTGATGCATCTGACGTGCGAAATGCAATGAAGAACGGCTGTGGGTTCCTCTATTTCGTTGGACATGGAAGCCCAAAAACATGGGGTAACCATCCACCAGATAGCGAGGAATTTGTCCGAGGACTAACCGTACAAAATGTCCACAGGATAAGAAACAGAAATATGCTCCCAGTTTGTCTTCTCAGCGGATGTCATGACCTTCAATTTGACGTATCAATCTTTAGAGTTTTCAATAAGACTACCAGATATCACCAGGAGGGGACGCCAGAATGTCTTGGTTGGCGGCTCACACGGAAAATCGGTGGAGGATCCATTGCAACAATTGGCTGTACCGCACTTGGATTCACCAAAGAAGACAAAGACTCATTTACAGGGGGTATCAACGAGTTGGAGGTTGAATTCTTCAAACAATACGGACAAAACCATGTTGAAATCCTTGGTGATACATGGAAAGCCGCTCTTGAATGGTATATCGATACTTATCCTGTAAGCGAAAATGATTGGGATACTGCAACAGCAGACGATGATGCATGGGTTGATGTACAAATTCCTCAGACATGGGTTCTTCTTGGCGATCCAAGCCTGCAAATCGGTGGATATCCACAATAACAGTTTTGTCACACCGATACTTCTTTCTTTTTTTGAAAAAAGATATAACGTTTTAACAGATTGAGCTATCTTGTGAACAGAAAGTATCTTGGGGTTTTAGCAGTACTTTTTGCAAGTATCATGTGGGCAATAGAGCCTATCTTTGCTAAACTATCATATCAAACTGCAGATTTTCTTCAAACCTCAGCAATACGTGCAATCTTTGCAGCGTTGACAGGGCTTATTTACATAGCATTGACAAAAAAACCATGTTTTAGAATAAACAAACAACAGTTTTCAACGCTTGTTTATATCGCAATTGTTGGCGTGCTTTTTGCAGATCTCATGTATTTTTTTGCGTTAACACAAGTTCCTGTCATCAATGCCGTTCTTATTGGACATATGCAGCCGATTTTCATCATTTTAATTGGATTCTTGGCACTCAAACAGGATAAATTAACAATATTTGACTACATAGGAATCTTATTTATGCTGCTATCCGGAGTTCTGGTGACGACAAAAACACTTGAAAATCTCGCAATGTTTAAACTAGGGTCGTTTGGTGATCTGCTGGTATTGTCTGCAACGATCGCATGGGCAACAACAGCAATTGCCATGCGGAAATATCTCAAAGATATGAATGCAGGTCTTATAACATGGTATCGGTTTTTCTTTGCAGCATTATTTTTTGTGATATATCTGATGGCAACCTCAACGATTAGTATTTCAAATATATATCAAATAGTCATCGGAGTTGTTGCAGGAATCGGAACCATACTGTACTACGAGGGGCTAAAACGTATCAAAGCAGTACAAGTATCTGGTCTTGAGCTTTCCACACCGTTTTTTGCAGCTCTTCTCGGTTTCTTTATCTTAGGAGAAACAGTAACAGCGATGCAGATTGTTGGTATTTTCTTGCTTTTTGTTGGAATATATTACATTTCAAAGAGAGAGGACAGAAATTAATGATAAACACTATGAAAAAATCATTACAGAAATAATGAATCATGCTAAAATAGGAGAAGGAATACTTTTAAAAAGGGAATCCTCCTTACCCTCTTCCATGGCATTACCATTGGATACTCTAGAAAAAGCAATGAATCAAAAATTACTTCTTCTATTAAAAGACGGGAGACACATCAAGGGAAAACTTTTGGGATTTGACGAATATATGAATCTTGTCATCGATGACGTCGAAGAAACAAAGGGTGAAACAAAGAGGAGATTAGGGAAAATTATACTCAGAGGAAGCAATGTCGTGAGCATTTCGCTCTCTTAAAGCGAAAAACATATATAGGGCTTATTGCTATTTATTAGTGGAAGGAATTGGGCTGGTAGTTGTTGTTTTGTTAGAGTGCATCCCATCCCCTCCTAGTGAGGCCAGCCGTCCTTCCCTTTTCTGTAAATTTGTAAAAAAAAGTTTTAAGTACGGAATGTACTTGTATGAACGATTTCTATGGGGAGAATTGTAACAGTTAAAAAAGGTGATACCCTTCGATGTAAAGGGTGGAAACAAGAAGCCATTTTACGGATGCTCGAGAACAATCTAGAGAACGCAGAGCTACCTGAGGAGTTAATTATTTATGGAGGTACAGGGAAAGCAGCACGGAATTGGGAGTGTTATGAAGCAATCGTTGAGACACTGAAAAATCTTGAAAATGATGAGACAATGGTTATTCAGTCAGGAAAACCTGTAGCTGTGTTTAAGACGTGGGAGAATTCTCCTAGAGTTGTCATGGCAAACTCCAATTTGGTGCCAAAGTGGAGCAACTGGGAACAATTTCGAAAATATGATCAACTTGGCCTTGCGATGTATGGTCAAATGACAGCAGGATCATGGTGCTATATTGGTACCCAAGGAATTATACAAGGTACTTATGAAACATTTGCTGCCTGTGCACAGAAACACTTCAAAAGTAATCTAAAAGGAAAAATTGTGCTTACTGGTGGTCTTGGTGGAATGAGTGGTGCACAGCCACTTGCCGTTACCATGAATCATGGTGTTTGTATTGCTGTTGAATGTGATGAACAACGTATTGATAGACGAATGAAAGCAGGATTTTGTGATAAAAAAATAAAAGATATTGATGAAGCAGTTGATCTTGCATTGAAAGCAAAAGAAGAACGTTTTCCTCTTTCACTTGGTGTTCTTGGCAACTGCGCTGATATTATGCCAGAGCTTGTTGAAGATGGTTTTCAGCCTGATGTCGTAACAGATCAGACTTCTGCTCATGATGAACTCAATGGATATATTCCTGCTGGTTATTTTGGCGGTTCTCTTAAGACTGCTGATTCGTTACGAAAAGAAGATCCTGAAGAATACATAAAACAATCAATGGAGAGTATGAAAAACCATTGCAGTGCGCTTCTTGATTTTCAGAAGAGGGGCACTGTTGTTTTTGATTATGGAAATAACCTCCGGGGGCAGGCGCAGAAAGCAGGATTGAAGAATGCATTTGATTATCCAGGTTTTGTCCCAGCGTATGTACGACCTCTGTTTTGTGTTGGCCGAGGGCCGTTTCGATGGCTTGCATTAACTGGTAATCCAGAGGATATTATCAAGACCGATAAGGTAGTTATGGAGATGTTTCCTGAAGATAACGTCCTTACGAATTGGATAGCACTTGCTGAAAAACATCTGCCGTGGGAGGGGCTTCCAGCACGAGTATGTTGGCTGGGCTATGGAGAACGAGCTAAATTTGCGCTTGCTATAAATAAAATGGTGAGAGATAAAGAGATTGGTCCTATTGCGATAACGAGGGATCATTTAGATAGCGGAAGTGTCGCCTCACCATATAGAGAAACAGAAAATATGAGAGACGGCAGTGATGCGATTGCTGATTGGCCACTACTTAATGCCTTATTAAATTGTGCAGCAGGAGCAGATAGTGTACAAATTCATAATGGTGGAGGTGTTGGTATTGGTCTTTCTACACATGCAGGGATGGTTGTTGTCTGTGATGGAACAGAAGAGACTGATG
>JAUWYM010000054.1 GCA_030615845.1 Thermoplasmatota archaeon
CTCAATATTTCTCCAATTGAACTATCAGCTTCGCTACCGGCAACAGCATCAGAAGGAATTATACTACCTATTGCCAAAATCGCTACGATCAGTAAAATAATTGGAATAAGAAGTCTAATGCCACGCCATACATACTTTCGCCCCAGTTTTTTACTATGTGATATGCCAATAGTAGCTATTATCATGAACAGAAGACCTATACCAATTAATAATGAAAACGGAAGTGAAACTGTACCTAGAGGAGTAGGACCATTTTGACCTGGAATAATTATTTGAACGCCATTTATGCCATCAATTTTCATCAAATCCGCCGTACCAGGGATTTCAAAATCCTGAAGAACATCAGCTCCAGATAAATCATAAGATACCCCATACCACGTGTTAAACAAGCCAAAAATGGCAATGACTATTCCTACAACACAAAGGATGTTACCTATGCTTTTTAAATTGAAACCGTTGATGTAAAACATTGAAATAATTCGTGGACCCAAACCATATTTTTTATGTCGCCTGTAAATAAGAAAACCAGTTATACATAAAGAAGCAGCAGTTATCAAGATAAATATTAAAACAAAATTGTAAAGGAACCATTCAAGCAAAAAAAGATTATCATTGGCCTGAAGGAGAGTATTGCCCCATGAGACTGGATTCTCCCACATTGCACCGCCTTCTCTATACATTGGACCTTCTGGTCCAATCTGTCCAAGAACTGTAGCCCATGCAACATCAGATATATCATCACCACATTCTCCCCATCTACCTCTAAAATCAAGCCACCCCTGCTCTTCTAAAGATTCTAGCGTGTATTCACCAGGCTTTAATATTTTCCCATTACTTCCCACGATATCGTTTGCCACACCTATTTTTCCAGAATAAGATCGCAGATAGTTGGCATGGCTTCCACGTGCTACATAAACTTTAATATGATCTCCATCCCGTTCAACCTGGCCCCATGTCGCCTTCTGACCACCATGGTGTTGACTATAAGCAACCCATTTAGAATCTCCACTGGGGATAACGACCTGCACCATCTCCCAGTCGCCTTCATGCTGATTCAATTCACCCTTATTAAAAGCATAAAACATCCAATATTGAACAATAGTTGTCCCACTTTCTGTATAGACACGATAGTAAACTGTATAACCTAATATGTTCTCCTGACTTTGATAATCATTTATTATACCATTGTCATTCACCGTTCCTTTTTGGTTGTCAAGATAATAATACCGATAGTCATCTGCTGAATAATAAGAAAGGTCAGATTCAGATGGTGAATATGATATTGGCTCAGTATTATCGATTTGAAAAAGATATGAATTATCAATATGATACGAAACGTCAACTGGAAAGCAGGTTTCATCTTTTTCAAAATACAAGATAGGAGCATACTGTTGTGCAATATCGATATCAGCAGCATCTACAGTAGTCGTGAAACTACCTAAAAATAACGAAAAAACAAAACATATAGTAATAAACAATATTTTATACTTCATGTATCTCCTCCAAAAAAAGATATTCTCCTGCATTATTTAACCTTTTTCAAAAAATTATATACATCTGGAACAGTAACATTTATTAGCGCTTAACCCATATGTGCCTTCGAGAAAAATACCCTAGGAGAATGGGATAAAAAATATTCCAAAAAACCTGCAGGATTTAGTGTAAACTTTGTAAAATGGGGATTAACTATGCCTAATGAAGAAAAGAAGGGGGAAAGCACATACGATATAGACAAAATTCAAGTTTTAGAAGGACTTGAATCGGTACAGAAAAACCCAGGACTGTATATAGGCAGCACAGACACACGAGGACTACATCATCTTGTCTATGAAGTAGTCGATAATGCAATAGATGAAGCACTTGCAGGATATTGCACCCACGTACAGGTTTCAATCAACAAGGATGGATCGGTAACAGTCATAGACAATGGACGAGGAATTCCCGTTGGCATACATAAAAAATACAAAAAACCTGGCGTGGAACTCGTGCTTACAACACTTCATGCAGGTGGTAAATTCGATGACGAAGCATATAAAGTCTCAGGGGGGCTCCATGGCGTTGGTGTCTCTGTTGTCAATGCTTTATCTTCCTGGCTTGAAGTTAAAATCCGAAGAGATGGAAAAGAATACTATCAAAAATATGAACGAGGAAAAACCGTTTCTCCATTAAAAACAATTGGAACATCAAAAGAAACCGGTACAACCGTTACCTTTCTTCCAGATTTAGATGTTTTTGAAACAGGAGAATTTTCCTACGAAACACTTTCAACACGACTTCGAGAGATGGCGTTTCTCAATGCAGGACTTCAAATAGAAATAAAAGATGAAAAAAAAGGAACACACGATACCTTTAGATATGATGGTGGCGTCAGTGAATTTGTCTCATATATAAATAGAAACAAAAACCCGTTATACCAAAAACCTGTCTATTTCCAAGGAGAAAAAGAAGGAGTGCAAGTAGAAATTGCAATCCAATATACTGATAGTTACACAGAGAATGTTTTCACATTTGTAAACAATATAAATACTCATGAGGGAGGAACTCATCTTTTTGGTTTCAAAGCAGCACTTACGAGAGTTCTTAATGACTATGGAAAGAAGAATAAGATATTTGTTGATGAAAGTTTTAATCTCAGCGGAGAGGACTGTAGAGAGGGAATAACAACAGTCATCTCATGTAAAGTGAGACATCCACAATTTGAAGGGCAAACTAAAACAAAACTAGGGAACTCAGAAGTACGAGGCATTGTCGAAAGCATAACTCATGAAAAGTTATCTGAATTTTGTGAAGAAAACCCAGTTGTTGCCCGTACTATCATTGATAAAGCTGTACTATCAAGTAAAGCCCGTGATGCAGCACGAAAAGCACGAGAGATGACCAGAAGAAAAGGAATACTTGAATCTTCAGCACTTCCCGGGAAACTAGCTGATTGTTCGAATAGAGATCCCGCTAAATCAGAAATATATATTGTTGAAGGAGATAGCGCAGGGGGCTCGGCGAAACAAGCAAGAGACAGAGAGTTTCAAGCAATATTACCTCTTAGAGGGAAAATTTTAAATGTTGAAAAAGCACGTATGGATAGGATACTGAAAAGTCAAGAAATCCTTGCATTAATTACTGCGATTGGAACAAGTATTGATGAAGAGTTTGAACTTGAAAAAGCAAGGTATCATAAAATTATTCTGATGACTGATGCTGATGTTGATGGTGAGCATATTCGAACGCTTCTTCTCACATTTTTCTTCCGATATATGCGCCCACTCATTGAGGAGGGTTATCTTTATATCGCTCAACCTCCACTTTATAAAATAAGTAAAGGAAAAACGGCTCTCTATGCATTTTCTGATCGAGAGAAAGATCAAAAAGTTCAAGAGCTTGGAGGTACAGGCATTGGCATTCAAAGATACAAAGGTCTAGGAGAGATGAATCCAAATCAATTATGGGAGACAACAATGGATCCTGAATCAAGAATGATGCTTAAAGTAACCGTTGAAGATGCAGTTGAAGCAGATGAATTATTTACTATTCTTATGGGAGAAAAAGTTGAACCGAGAAGAGAGTTTATTGAAATGCATGCAAAAGACGTGGTGAATCTTGACATATGAGGTGAGAAAACATGGATGAAGATATCAAAAAAGAAGAAATTCGTACGATAGAATCAGAGATGAAACGTGCCTTTATTGATTATTCAATGAGCGTTATTATGAGTAGAGCTCTCCCCGATGTGCGAGATGGTCTTAAACCAGTTCATAGAAGAATTCTGTATGCAATGAATGATATGGGTCTTGCATTTGAACGACCATATAAAAAATCTGCAAGGCTTGTCGGAGAAGTTCTTGGTAAATATCATCCTCATGGCGATCAAGCTGTATATGATTCCATGGTTCGTATGGCTCAGGATTTCTCTCTTCGATATCCTCTTGTTGACGGTCAGGGAAATTTTGGTTCAATTGATGGAGATTCTGCGGCGGCTATGAGATATACTGAAAGCAAAATGGCAAAGATTTCAAAACTTATGCTTCAAGACATTGAAAAAGATACGGTTGAATGGAAAGATAATTTTGATGGATCATTAAAAGAACCTGAGGTTCTTCCAGCTGTTTTTCCAAATCTATTGATCAATGGCTCGTCTGGAATTGCTGTCGGTATGGCAACAAATATGGCACCTCATAATCTTTCTGAAATTGTTGATGGCGTAATTCGAGTAATAGATAATCCAGAGATTTATACAACAGAACTTATGGAGATAGTAAAAGGACCTGATTTTCCAACTGGCGGGATCATATATGGACGGGGAGGGATACTTAGTGCTCATTCGACAGGACGTGGGCTTGTTCGAATGCGTGCTCGGACAGAAATTGAAGAAACAGATAAACGAAAAAGAATTATTGTAACAGAAATACCATATCAAGTCAATAAATCAAATCTTTTGAAAAATATTGCAGAACTTGTTAAAAATAAAAAAATCGAGGGCATTTCTGATCTTCGTGATGAAAGCGATCGGAAAGGTATGCGTATTGTCATTGAATTAAAACGTGATGCAATAGAAGACGTTGTATTGAATCATTTATTTCGACATACTGATCTGCAGTCGACTTTTGGTATTCTTAATCTAGCTATTGTTAAAGGTGAACCGAAGGTTCTCACCATTAAAGAGATGATGCAGCATTTTATTGAATATAGAATTGAAATTATCACCCGCCGGACAAATTATCTTTTACGTAAAGCTCAGGATAAAATGCATATCCTTGAAGGGCTTATGATTGCTCTGAAAAATATCGATGAAGTTATTAAAATTATTAGAGCAAGTAAACAGGCAGAAGAGGCAAAAAATCGTTTGATGAAGCGGTTTTCTCTTTCTGAGATTCAGGTGAAAGCTATTCTTGATATGCGGCTTCAGAAACTTACAGGCATGGAGATAGAGGCGGTAGAAAATGATTATAATGAAACAAAACAGTTGATAGAACGTTTGGAAGAGCTGCTGAGCGATAAACAGAACATCCTCAATGAAATAAAACGAGAGCTCCTTGAAATTAAAGAGAAGTTTGGTGATGAACGTCGTACTGAAATTGTCGAAGGGGAAATCGGTATTGAAATTGAGGATCTCATACCTGAACAGGAGGTTGTAATCACAATTACTGAATCAGGATACATTAAACGTATACCGACAGAAACATACAGGACACAACGTCGTGGAGGAAAAGGCCTTATCGGTATGAGAACAAAAGAAGAAGACGTTCTTGTTGATTCGTTTATCACATCCACACATGATTACATCATGTTTTTTACAAACCATGGCAAGACATTTTGGTTGAAGGGCTATAAGATTCCGGAAGGAGATAGATATGCGAAGGGGAAGGCAATTATAAACCTTTTACCGAGACTTGAGGAAGGAGAATATGTAGAAACAGCAATCCCAATACATGAGTTTGATGATGAACATTATTTAGTATTTTCAACAAAAAAAGGAATTGTAAAAAAGACAGTGCTTTCAGCATACAGTAACATTCGAGTTAATGGAATAAAAGCGATAAATCTAGATGAAGATGATGAACTTATTAGTACAAAACTTTCTGATGGGAATCAAACAATAATGATTGCTTCGTCCAATGGTCAAGCATGCAGATTCAATGAAAAAGAAATCAGATCAATGGGGCGAGTCACAAGAGGAGTCATTGGAATTAGATTAAAAAGTAAAGATGATGCTGTAGTTGCAATGGCTGTTGTTTCTGAAGAAGGATCTCTTCTTACAATTACAGTAAATGGTTTTGGAAAACGATCACCTATTCAGGAATATAGACATACCCATCGCGGAAGTAAAGGCGTAAGAACCATTGTTACAAACGAGAGAAACGGTAAAGTAATTTTTGTCAACGAAGTGACAGATGATCAAGAAATTATTTTAACAACAGAACACGGAATGAATGTACGAATACCAGTAAAAGATATAAGAAGCCAAGGACGAAATACTATGGGCGTTAGAATAATGAGACTTAATGAAGGAGATAAAGTAGTCTCAGTAACTAGAGTAATGGCAGAAGATGATGAGAGAGACGAAGAAAACAATGAAAATGATGAATCTGTTCGGAAAATAGAAGACAATGAAACTGATGATATGGATACAATAGATACTGAAGAAAACAATGAAATAGGCGAGGAAACAACTGAAAAATAGTCTCGCAATTATTTTTTATTTTTTTT
>JAUWYM010000189.1 GCA_030615845.1 Thermoplasmatota archaeon
CTTGATTCCTCTGTTGTCATCGGGATAAGATAATCTTTTCCGTTGATGAGAAAATTAACTGCAACACCGAGAGGGAGTTCAAATGTCCCAAGGACGTTTTCTATCATTCTGTCTGCAGTTTCTATATCAAGTGCAGATGAAAATATCCTTGTTTCTTCATCAGTTAGACCTGAAAAATTTTTAACAAATTCTACTCTTTTTTCAATAGGCATTTTATAAAAACCTGAAACTTGAGATGATTTTTTACTTTCCGACATAATTATAGCCCTCCAATACTAGCTTTGCCAGGAAATAGTTAATTGTTTTTATAATTGTGCTTTCTAGTTTCGTTTATCGCCGAATTTTATCTATCGAATCATTTAACGGGTTCTCTTGTCTTCACCGCCATACCATAGTTGAATGACAGCATTTCAGTTCTGTTGAGAAGACATCGTCCAACTGAAAGCAAGTTATCTTTTTCATCGACAATTAAACATTCATCACGGGGCAGTAAATTTGGATCACAATCCTTTACAAACTTTGCAAAAACACTTTTTCCTTCTTTTATAAATGATACGGCATCATTTTCTACAGTAACTCGTAATTTTGGATATTTGAAATAAGTATGTAAGAGATATGCTCCCTTGATTTTTAAGGTAAACAGACCATCACTTGCTCGCATTGAAAGAATATGCTGTCCATCGCAATAGACGTTGCGGATTTTACCTGTTTTCTTTGATTTAACTATTTTAATATCTCCACAAAATAACGCTTTTGCGGCATCTTTTCCAAACTGCATATCAGCAACTGCAGAAATTTTTCTCAAATCCATATCTATGGTTTCTTCTTGAAAAATAATTTTCTCCAGAGTTGCCTTGTTTTCTTTCCAACGTATTACTTTTTGTTCCTTTAAAAATTTGTCAAATATCTGTTGTGAAAACTCTACGGTTTCTTTGTCCACGGTTTCAGGAAACACGGACTGTGCAAAAGGATACATCTCATCAAGCTCGATTGGTACAGGGCCTATATATGTGTGTACAACAATGTTTACGTTTCCTTTTTTTAGAATACTTTTTATCCGCTGAGAATAAAATGATGCATATGGTTTCTTTCCTTCAGGAAAAACAATTGTTGTATCAGAGTTTTGTTTATATCTTGTCAGCAGACGTCTATGGATTCTATTGATAATCGGTCTATGAATAGTATGACTTCCTGTGTAAAATAACGCTTTATTTTTGCTAATGGGTTCAAACTGCTCAAGCCACATCTTGTTTTCTTTTTTCATAAGTTCTTTCAAAGATTCAAGTAAGTATGGATTTGAATTTGCCCTTCGCTCTACAAGTTCCCATAACCATCCTTCAGATATTGCTGTTTTAATTTTTTTAATCTCAGCGAAACTAACATACAGATTATGCTTTGCCAACTGTAAAATAGCCTCGTCTTTTTGTATTTTTTTAAGCTCAGATGCAGTAAACTTCGAACAAACTGGACAACAACATGGAAGCTCAGATAAATCATCTAATTTCTCTGTTCCCCATGGAAAGATCATTCGCCCATCATTTGCATATTTTACATAGGCAGAGGAATCAAAGAAGTCACAGCCAAGGGCAACAGCAAGGGGAAATATTAATGGATGACCTGCACCAAAGAGATGCACAGGTTTTGATGGATCTAGCCCCTGCTTGGACGAAAGAATACATCGCACAAGATCGGTATATCTTTGATTTTCCATGAGGGGGACAACGCCACCGATTGGGAAGAAATCTGCATCAAGTTTACTAAGCTGTTGTGCACATTTTTTTCTAAGACCAGGATAAATTGAACCTTGAATTGTACAGGCAAGTAGCATTGTATCTTTTTCAGGTGTGCTTTTTTTAGCACGCTTTAGCGTCTCTTTTACTGCTTGTTCTGCTTCTTTTTTTGTTTGATCAGGCGTTCCAAAAACGTCAAGAATGGTTCCAATATCACTTCCGATGTCTCTTTGAAACTTGACGATTTCAATAGGATCCAGTTTAATGTTACCATATACGTACGATTGAAATGTTCCAGAATCAGTCATCACGGTGCCATCAAAATCTATGAGGTGGTGAACTCCTTTCTCCAGTGCCTCGCATTTAAGTTTGTCGTCTTTTTTGATTATATAGGAATTTGTAATGACAATCTCTGTACCAAAAAGTTTTTTCATTTCTTTTGGCGTGATAACCATCTTGTTTGGATTAATCACGGGCATAAGATTTGGAGTAGTGACGGTTCCATGTTTTGTTGTGAATCTGCAGATTCTTCCTGCAGCATCTCTCTTCTTAATTTCAAATTTCATTTAGGTGGATATAGGAATGCAATATTTAGTCTTTAGTTGAATAGGGAGTTTTTAGAAAAAATAAGTTTTACGTACATTAAATGTACGTTTTACCCAATGATTTTTCGTTTCATCAACCACTTGTTAACACCCATCATTTGACAATCATAACCTCTATTGGTCAACCTGATAACCTCTTCTTCACTATCAACAATCCTACTTTCATACTGCCTTTCATCTTTCAAGATAACGTTTTTCAAAATTCTCTGACAAGCCTCCTCAAATCCCCCACTCATTAGAAACTCCTTGAGTTTCTCTTCTATCTTCAGATCGACTTCTTCAGGAGATGGC
>JAUWYM010000151.1 GCA_030615845.1 Thermoplasmatota archaeon
AAGTTGTGTATCACCACCGCCCATTACAACTGGAATTCCTTCTTTTAATCCCATGAGCTTAGCAGATTCACTAGTAAGCTCACCGACATTTTTACCTGAAGAAATAATCTTTGGTAAAACAATATCATCAAGGTCAAGACCATCTAAAACATCAAACAACCATTTTCTTTTTTTCAAATCAAATAAAAGAGTTGAAGAAGCAAGAGACGGCTCACTAACTACTTCACCTGAAAGCCGGTAGATAAGCCAATCGCCTGTGCTTAAAGCATATTTTATCTTACTATAAAGTTCAGGTTTTTCTTCTTTAAACCAAAGCAACCGTGTAGGAAGATACAACAAAGGTGGCCATTGACCTGTAAGCTTGTAAAGATCTTCTTCAATTTTTTCTTCAACAATATCCTGATAAAACAAACCACGAATATCAGTATTAGGACCGCCATACAATTCTTTTCCATTCTTATCTATAAAAACAAAAGAATGTCGCATACATGCAGAACTAACACCGACAACATCGCTTGCTTTGATTTTATGTTTCTTCAAAAGATTTTTTGTTTGAGTGCAAAGAATTTTAAAAAAATCATCTGGAATAAATTCTTTTCTAAAATCATCATCTTCAGGTGAAAAATAATTCCATTTTTGATATGACGAAAAATGTTTACCGGAATCTACATCATAAAAAAAAGCTCGACCGCCACCATGTCCAAAATCCAAAGCTAATAAGTATCGCTGCACATTTCTCACTTCTTTAAAACTTCAGGGTTTTGTAAAAACTTTGGTTTTTTTCCCTCTAAAAAAGCCTGAATATCTTCTGCAATCATAATCGATTGATTAATCTCAGAATCAAAAGTTGAACCACCTGCATGTGGAGTTACAGTTACATTGTCAAGCTCTAGAAACATATTATCTGAATCAACTGGTTCTACTCCAAAAACATCAAGACCTGCCCCTGCAATCTTCTTTTCTTTTAATGCTTTGAACAACGCATCTTCATCAACTAATGCTGCTCTTGCAGTGTTAATAAAAATTGCTGATTTTTTCATTAATGCTATTTCTTTTTCACCTATCATATCTACTGTTTCATCAGTTACCTTTGTGTGTAGTGTAATAATATCTGATTCTTTGAGCAAAGTGTTTAGATCAACTTTTTTGCCTTGAATTTCTTTGATTTTTTCATCTTTAACATACGGATCATAAACTAGGATTTTACTACCAAATCCAAATCTAAGGCGCTTTGCTACTCTATATCCTACTCCACCGAGTCCAATGATTCCAATAGTTCTACTTCCTAGTTCCCATCCTCTAAAAGTCCTATATAGCATTGCTAGATCTTCACCTGTATCTACAAAAAAACTACCTGATTTTAACAATCTGTCAATTTTTGTAAGATGCCGGAGTTGAGCAAGCATTAAGGTAATTGTCATATCAGCAACAGCATCAGCGTTTCTATCAGGTGTAAAAATAACAGGTATGTTTTTCTTGCTTGCTAGTTCCATATCAACATTATCTGGATATCCTCTGCATACTCCAATGATTTTTATATCACAGGCGTTTAGTACATCTTCATCAATGTAGTCGCCTTCTGTGATTAAAACGTCTGCATCTACTTTTTTAATTTTATCTATATATTCATTTGGATCTCTATAAAGAACACCTGTTTCTCGCCAGTTTTCATAAACTATTCCCATATACTTTTTTAAAATTTTAAAACCAGATTCATGAAAAGGGGCAGTAATTAGGGCTTTCATAGCAACCTCATAGTAATTTTTGTAATTTTAAAAGATCTGTTAGTTTTCCTTTTGCTTTGAGTTTGCCTGTGGTGTATGCTTTCATTGGATTCATTTTTTTATGTAAAATATCGATCAATATTCCGCTTTCAATTGTTACATGAATATCAGGTGAATCGATGCTTTCTTCTTTTAGCGATTCTACTTCTCCATTTGTTACTCTCATAAGATAAGCCGTATTTAGATCAGTAAAAGTAAACTGCATATTTTTTGAAAAACTTGAAAAACGAGCCTTTAATTTAGGATCATCAAATTTTTGTTTGATGAGATCTAAAGCTTCCTCTATTTCCTTTTTAGTAGTCATCTTAAATTTTTCCTCCCTATTAAATTGAAGTTATACTTGAAACAATGAAGGCGTTAAAAGTTTTTTCATTTCTGTTGTGTTGGAAACAATACCTAGCAGGTTTTATTCTAATCAGGAGGCTATAACTGGATAGTGGAGTTACTACCTATTATTCATTAAAATCGAGGCAGCATTCGTAGTGTAAATGGACGGATGATTACCCCAAGCGTTTTTTTGTATGTGTAAAGGTTTATGTCATCGTTAATTCCTCTTACGAGGACTTCTAGTTCAAACAAACCCCTAGAATATTTACGGCTAGATATCTTAAACTCCCAATATTCATCGATCTCTTTTGAAAAGTTCCACGAACATGTTGTGTTATAAAAGTCCTTTATGAGGGTGACATAACATCTACGAAACAGGTGTTTCATGGTGATGTTTATCGTAACATTTGCGGTGTCTACTTGCTTGTTATCGTTTTTTATAAGAATTGAAAATTGACAGGATTCTGCGAACCGAGCGCCTCTTATTTGTATTTGTAGGTCGTTGCTTTTGAGTTTGGGGTTGATATGTGCAATGGTTGCGATAATTCCAAGGGCGAGTTTGCATACGTTTGTGAGATAGGTTAGGTTCATATGTTCAAGGAGGTCTTCTGAGGTATGATAATATGGATTGAGTGTCTGTTCAACGAGGTTACTGCCATCATAGCCATAGTCAACAAACGCTTTATGATCGCTTGAAGGGTCAAATGGGTATCGAGCTACTTCAAGGTTTATATGCTCATCATATCTGTGTGAGATATCTTCGCTTATCTCAATCATCCAGTCAGAACTACAATCAGCATGGTGTCGAATAATCCTTCCATCCTCGGCATTGTTTGCATAGCCGATTTTATCAAGTGCTAGTACTCCAACAATGTGTTCTTCTTGTTCTCTAGCCTTTTGTGCATAGGAGAGGCTTCCCAATAGTCCTTGTTCTTCTCCTGAGAACAACATGAACTTTACCGTGGCATTAAATGTATGTTCACTCATAATTTTCGCCATCATGAGAACACTCGCGACGCCTGATCCATCATCATCTGCACCTGGTGATATAGCTACGGTATCATAATGAGCACATACGATGACTATTCCATCGGGTTGTTTTCCTGGATGTGTTGCAATGATACTGTTACCAGATTTTTCTTCATATTCCCAGCTATCATAGGTAACGGTGACATTCATTGTTGATAATTCATTATAAAGATACTCTCCAACATAATCAATTGTGTCTGATCCTGTAGGATGAGGTCCAAAATCTTGAATCGTTTGGATATAGGTTTTTAGGGTTGTTGTATTTACCTGTTCTATCATTTGAATAAGATCTGGATGATCATTTGTGATTGTTTGTAAATCTGCTGATTTACTAACAAATTCTTTAGTAACTAGTGAACTTTGAAGTGTTGG
>JAUWYM010000154.1 GCA_030615845.1 Thermoplasmatota archaeon
TGTATGCTGTTGATTGCAACTACTTTGTCTGCAACAGGGAATATTGAAACAGATAATATGTTCATTGAAAATAATGTGAATGGTAAATGGATTATTGATACAGTAGATGGCATAGGAGAAGTTGGTTGGTATACAGATATAGCTATAGTAGATCCTGAGAACGTATTCGTTTCTTACTATGACATAAAGTGGAAGAATCTGAAACTTGCCAATTTGAGAGATTCAAAATGGTTTTTAGAGGTGGTGGATTCAATTGGAGATGTCGGAACGTATACGTCCCTTGCCGTTGATTCATCTGGGAACCCACATATTAGTTATTATGATGCGACAAACCGTGATTTAAAATATGCAAAATGGACTGATTCGGGATGGAGTATAGAAGTTGTTGATTCCCAGGGTGATGTTGGCTTAGATACATCCATTGCAATTGATTTCAATGGTTTTCCACATATTAGTTATTATGATGCGACAAACCGTGATTTAAAATATGCAAAATGGACTGATTCGGGATGGAGTATAGAAGTTGTTGATTCCCAGGGTGATGTTGGTCGTGGTACATCTATTACACTTGATATTTATGGAAATTCATATGTGAGTTATGCTGCACAAGGGCTGGGACTGTTGTATGCTCATCGAACAGAAGCAGGATGGAGCAATAATGTTGTGGACTCAGAGAGTAGAGTTTATGGATCTACGTCAATTTCAATAGATTCCGATTCAAATTTGCATATAGGTTATTTTGATGTCGGTGAGGCAAGTGAAGAATGGTATCTTAAGTATGCTTATCTAATTAATTCTAAGTGGAATATTGAAATTGTAGATCCACATATTAAGGGTTTTTGGTATGATTGGGGGGTTTCCATTGCCGCCTGTCAAGATGAAATAATACATATCGCATATTTTAAATGGACAAATGAATGGGATTTGAATTATGCATGGCGGTTAAACAATAGATGGAGTATCGAAACCGTTGATTCAGAGGGAGCTGTTGGGGCGTATACTTCGCTTGATATTGTTTCCGATGGTTATCCTCATATAAGTTATATGGATCGATCTAGTTTGTCTTTAAAGTACGCAAGAAAAATTCAGTATTGCCCCTCAACCCCCAATAAGCCTTTGGGCACTGTTTATGGCAAATCGGGTAAAGAGTATACTTACACTTCATCTGCAATTGATTTTGATGGTGATAAAATAAGGTATGGATGGGATTGGGATGGAGATTTCATTGTTGATGAATATACAGGATTTTTTGATTCTGGCGAGCTTATAAGAACTTCGCATATGTGGGAAAACGGAGGTACATATCAAATACAAGTAATTGCTGAGGATGAACATGACGTTGAAAGCGATTGGTCAGATCCATTAAGTATTAGTATGCCTAAAAACAAACCATATATCAACACACCATTCCTACAGTTCCTGCAAAACTTCTTCGAAAAATATCCGAATGCATTTCCAATACTAAGACATCTGATGGGACTATAGGAGTAGTCCACTTCTTTTTTTCTTTTCATATCTTTTTGCAACATTTGTCACAGTTTTTATTTTCTTCCAAACATTTATATTAAATTATCTGATTACAACATTACCAAACTTATGTTTTGGGGAGGCAAGGAAAGAATATGAAAAAGAAAATAATAGGCATAATAGTGTGTATGCTGTTGATTGCAACTGCTGTTTTACCAGCAATGGAAACTACTGAAAAAGGTTTATATTCTGAAGAGAACGTTGAATCTATCATTTTTTCAGAACTAATCGATGATGGTCATTTTTGCGGATGTGAAGATGATTTGACATCTACTATTACTAATACAAATAATGATGTGAATACTAAGAACATTGATGATAAGGATGCGGAAAAGGAGCTAATGGAAATTAGAAAAGCGATAGAGGAACATAATGCCAATTGGACGGCAGATTATACATGCATCTCAAATTCCAACTCATTTTTACAATGCGGAGGTTTTGGGTGTATAGATGAGGAAATAGATGAAGATGAGTATGAAACTGTTTCTTATGAAGGTCCGTTACCAGGTGGGTTTGACTGGCGAAATGTGAATGGAGTAGACTGGATAACCTCAATAAAATCTCAGGGTAGTTGTGGGAGTTGTGTAGCGTTTGGCACACTTGGTGCTCTTGAGGCTGTTGTTCAAATTGAGCGTGGTAGGGTGTTTGACTGCGATCTCTCAGAGGCCCATCTTTTCTTTTGCGGAGGAGGTAGTTGTGATAGTGGATGGTATCTCTCAGAAGCAGCAAGCTATGTTAGTAAATATGGAGCTCCTGATGAACTTTGTTTTCCATATAAGGCCAGAGATATGCCATGTAGTGAAACAGCTTCAAATTGGAAGCAAAGGGTAGTAAAGGCTTCAAAAGGAGCTACAGGCAGTGAAACCCAAACGAAAAATGCCCTAATTAAATATGGACCTTTACTCACCCGTTTCGATGTTTATGAAGATTTCCATTCTTATAGCAGTGGCATATATGAGCATGTTTGGGGAAGCAAAGAAGGCGGTCATGCCGTTGCTATAGTTGGTTATAATGATAACCCTGGATATTGGATTTGTAAAAACAGCTGGGGTTCAAGATGGGGTGAAAATGGATACTTTAGAATTAAGTATAGAGAATGTGGTATTGACAAGACTGTTTATTATTTCCATGATATATCTGGTAATATCCAGCCATTTGCCCCTGATAATCCAAGTCCATATGATGGACAGGAGAAAGTGGATCCTGATATTGATCTAAGTTGGACCTCATGTGAAGATCTTGACGGGGATGATGTTTATTACAATATTTATTTGACAGAAGGTTTATCAGTTGGATATGATGATATTATTGCAGAGTATATTAGTACTAATTCTTTCCATATTGACAATTTAGAAAAAGGTACCAGTTTCTCCTGGTTTGTTGTGGCAGAAGATGAACATGGATCTCAACATCAAAGTGCTAAGTGGATTTTTGCAACAAGAGCTCCCTGTGCACCTGATGTCGAGGGGCCAACACAAGGAAAAGCCGGTAAAGAACTTACATATACTGCTTCAGCCACAGATACTGACGGCCAAGAATACTATTGGTTTTTTAATTGGGGAGATGACACAAATAGCGGATGGATTGGTCCTTATAGTCCAGGACAGAAAGTTAGCGCATCACATTCCTGGGGTGAGAAAGGTGATTATACGCTGAAGGTTCGATATAAAGAAGACGGAAAGATGAGCGACTGGGCGACACTAGAAGTCAGCATGCCAAGAAACCGAGCAATCAACACACCATTCCTGCTATTCTTAGAAAGACTCATTGAGCGGTTTCCAATACTAGAACAGATATTACAGTTGATT